>CAIJOU010000312.1 GCA_903822375.1 Candidatus Hydrogenedentota bacterium | reverse complement strand
TGCACACGTGGTACTCGATTCCCATGTGGGAAACCATCATGATATGCGCGCTTTACATCTTTTTGGCGTGGTTTGTGCTTGTCGTTCCGTATGAGGTCTCCGTTCCGGCCGAGAACGATGCGTCCCTACCTGTCCAGCAGTCCGACACTTCAGACCGGGTAACGCCTGACAATGCGCACACGTAGAAAAGCGCCAAGAAGCCTCGCCCTTACATGGGCTGTACTGGGAGGGCTGCTGCTGCTTTCGGTCCTGCTCATTTGCCTCGCCAACTTCGTGCCCAGACCCGCCAACGCCGCTGATGTGAAGGCCGCGCTCGATGAGGCGGCCCGGGACCGCGCGGCGCGCGATGCCGCACTGAACGAAGCGCGAAAGGCAGTCCCCAAAGATGCGCCGGTCCCGGCTGATTGGGACTTCTCGAAAGTGCTGGAAGCGCTTGACGGAAAATCCGGACAGGCGCTTTCCCGCCTGGTAAGCAGTTATGTCGACAATTGCGATGACATTCCAGACAAGACCATGGAACAACTTCGCGACCTCCTAGAGGACCACGGGCACGGCAATCCGGGCAATCCTTTTTACTTTCCGCTTGACCTCCGCAGGCAATCCAAGCCCGAGGTTCTGGCGAGTCTGCGCGTCTTCCTTAACAACGTGAAGGCACTCAGGGAGGTGGAGGCGGGGTTGAACCTTGGCCTGTGCCAGGGGGTGGTCAATGCCTATGGAAGCCCGCGGTGGACCAATATCGTCAATCTATGCGTGCTCTTTGCCGGACGTGCCGTGTGCGAGGCACAGGCCGGGGAACAGGACAAGGCCCTGGATACCTGCCTTGTTGGATTGCGCATTACCCGCCTCCTCGGCGAATGGCCGCACTACCACAGCTATGTCGAGCGCTATTTTGGCGACCACATGCTCGACCGCGCCCTGTTTCGGGTCGTGGACGCCGGTCCCGTAAGTGAACAGAACCAATTGCGCATCCTGGAAGCGCTGGACAGCCGAAAGCCCACCGAAGGACTGGCCAAGGCCCTGCGCCTGCGCGCCGCCTACCTGGAGGCGGGGCTGGAAGGCGAGGCACGGGGCTATCCGGGCTTCTCCGATTACGGATTCGCCTTCGCCGGCCGCGGCTCCATGGAGCGGGCAAAACAGCTCGACGCCCTCCTCCAAAAACCGCCTTACATGGCGCAACCGGAACTGGCGCAGATTGGCGACCGCACCCTGGGCGGATACTGGGTAAATCTTCTCTGTGAAAACGGCATCATGTCCTACAAACTGCACGCCCGTGAGGCGTTGATGGGCGACATAGCGCGCATCGTCTTCGCGCTCAAGGCCCATGCGCGGAAACAGGGGGCTTATCCGGCCTCCTTGCAGGAACTGAATCCCCTTCCCGTCCCGGAAATACCCAGGGAACCGCTTACGGGAAACCCCGTTATCTATCAGGGCGGCGGCAACAGCTTCACCATCAACAGCCCGCCCGCGCAGGACGTCTGGGGTGAGACTTACTGGGTCGCCCGGAAGTAAAGGACCCTGTCTTCACCCGGTCCAAAACGGCTCTGGCTTAGTGCCCCCATCCCACCGTCCCAAAGAACCAACTACGGCTTCCTCCATATCCCCCGTGAGTGGGTTCCTATCCGTCCTTTCCGTCCCTTAAGTCCTTTTCGCCCTTCCTCTTGGGGATTATTGCCGAAACGTCACCTCTTTCATTCGGGAGAACGGACCGGGTGTGCGACATCCAACGAAGTTGTGCAGCAATCGCGCCGTCCCAAGGTCCCGAAGGGACCAATGTGAATAGCCGGTGGTGACCGAAGGGAACCACCGGAAAACTCCAAAACGAAATACAACCCCGAAGCGGGTTGAATGTGGCCGCTCTACCGACTCAGTCCGCGCAGCAATGTCTCCACCCTTTCGCGGTGGTCGCCCTGCACCTCCACCCAGTCTTCAAAGGCTTTCCCGCCGGCGGCACAGCGCTTCTTGAGCAGCGTCAGCAACGCCTCCGTGTCCCCCGTAACATTGCGGATGACGGTGACCGTCTTCCCGGAAGACCTCTTTTCAAGCGAGATCGGAAAACCGCCCTTCTTCGTGCGTCCGACACGAAAACTCGTGACGGACTTCACTTCGGCCGTCTTGTCCGCCACCACGGCGGGTCCCCCGGGAAATTGCCCCAACAACTGGGCGAAGGGATTGGCATCCGATGCTGCGTCCGGACCACCTGCGTTCGTGGGACCTGGCTTCTCTTTCATGATACTTGTATCCCGTACCTAATTGGCCTTGATATCCGCGCAGTAAACCGCAAGTTTGCGGAGAATGGGGGAGTCGGCTGACTTGGTGACCCGCAGCCGCACCGCGTCCACCTCCACCGGCTTGATACGGTCGATCTTCTTGTGGCCGACAGCCGTGCCTTCGCACAGCTTGGACCATACCCCGCCGGTGCGCCCTTCAATCACATATTCGCGTATGCGCTCACCCTTCAAAATATCCTCCATCGCCACGATATGGTCGATGCGCTTCACGCCGCCCAGTTCCAGCCGCACGCTCTCGCCGGAACCCTGCGTCTCCGCAATGCTCCTGCCAAAACGCCGCTGGACCTCCGCGCCGAACTCCGCCGCGCGCTGCACGTCGGCTTCCGGGATGCGGCCGCTCGTGTCCGGCGCGGCGTTCAGAATCAACACCGCGCCATGGCCGATCGATCCGTAATACATGTCCATCAACTGGTCCACGCTCTTGAGTGTTTTGGCGTTCTTCGAGTTCCAGAACCAATCCTGCCGCATGCGCGCGTCGCACTCGTTGGGCAGCCACACTTCACCGTCCGGGTCGCCGTCCTTCGCCGTTGCGCCGCCGGTCTGCGCGGCCTTCTGGCTGACCGCGTTCCACGCGGGATAGGGCGCCTTGCCGTCCTCATTGCCCACCCAGCGGATGCTGGCGTATTTGCCCTGGAAGATCGCCGCATGGGGCGCGTACTGCTTCAAAATGTCGCCGACCTCGACAATGGTGCTCCCGTCAAACCACACCTCCGCCATCTCGCCGTAGCGGCCCAGCACTTCCGTCAGTTGCTGCCGGTAGATGGCGTCGTACTTCTCCTGCTGGGCCGGGTCCTGGCAGCGGCCGCTGTCCCCGACATGGTGCGCATCGTCCCGCGGGCACAGATAGACGCCCAGCTTGATGCCGCGTTTCTTGCACGATGCCGACAGTTCGGCCAGCACATCACCCTTGCCGTCTTTCCACGGCGTGTTCTTGATGCCGTAGTCCGTGGTGTCCGTCTGCCACATGCAGAAACCGCCCACGTGCTTTGCGACGAAAACGATGTACTTCGCGCCCATCGATTCCGCCACTTGCGCCCACTGCTCCGTGTCCAGTGCGGTCGGGTTAATCTTGTCCAGCGGCGTGTTCCGCTGGTCACCCTCCGCATCCTGCCAGGTGTTCGGCGCGATATGGATGAACATGCCCAGTTCCATGTCCTGCCACGCCGCCTGGTCCGGCGTGGGAAGGGCCGGTTCCGCCGCCCCCTGCAACAGGGCCGACGCACATACGCAAAGCGCAGTTATGGTCCACATGGAATCTTCCTTAGCATGGTTGTATCCGACTTCGCACCGCCCAAAGTGACAACCCCAGTGTGAGGCAGACATTCCTGTCTGCCAGTCTTATTCTACTGCTTCTGCTTTTGTCTTCCATTCATAATTCCTAATTCCTACTTCCTAATTCATAATGCAGTAAATCCGGGTGGACGTGCGAATCAAAAGCTTGTCGCCCACAATGGCGGGGGAGGCCATGCCCATGTCATCCTCGGCCAGCGGGTTCTTGCCCAGCAGTTCCAGTTTGTCGCCCGCTTTGAGCACGCAGGTAACGCCATCCTCGTTGATGCAGAAGATCTTGCCTTTGTACGCCCACGGCGATGCCGTGAATCCGTGCGCCTCGGGAATCTTGGTGCGCTCAAACACCACCGCCCCGTCGGCCGCGTTGAAGCAGGCCACATTCCCCGAGTCGTATAGAACGTAGATGCGACCATTATAGGCCAGGATCGACGGGTTGTAGGGACCGGCCAGTGGATAGGACCAGGCGATTCCCGCGTTCGAAGTCTGGCCCTCGGTCAGTGTGAGGTCGCCGCTGGCTTCCGGACGGATGGCATACAACGGACGGCGCTTGCTGCCCACGTAGCCGGACGTGACATACATCAACCCTTTGTACGCAAAGGGCGTGGGGATGGTGATCGAGGACATGCCCTTGAGCGACCAAAGCAGCTTTCCGTCAAGGTCGTAGGAACGCACCTGACCGGTGCCGGCGGTGACAATTTGCGGATGCTGGTCGTTGACCCAGACGCAGGGTGTCGAGAAATTGCTCTTCTCATCGCGCGCCACGCGCCACACTTCATTTCCCGTCTTCTTGTCCAGTGCGAGCAGGTAGGAACTCTCGTCGTTGTCATTGATCTGGTAGAGACGGTCGCCATGAAGCACCGGCGAGGCAGCCGTTCCGTAGCCGAAACTCATCTTGTGCGGCTCAATGGGCTTGGCCCAAAGCTCTTTGCCCTCCATGTCGAAGCACCAGATACCCAGATTGCCGAAACAGACATAGACCCGTTCGCCGTCTGTGACCGGCGTTTCGGAGGCGTAGCTGTTCTTGATGTGGATGGGGGTGACCGGCTTGCCTTCATGCACCTGCCGTTCCCACAGGACCTTTCCGCTGTCCAGGTCCAGGCAAAGCACCTTCCACTGGTGCACGGCATCGGGTGCTTTGTTGCGCTCACCGCCGAAATAGAGGCCTTTCTTGACCGCTTCCGACTCCCCGGTGTTGACCACCGTGGTCAGGAACACGCGCTTCCCCCAAACGACCGGCGAGGACCAGCCCCGGCCCGGGATGTCGGTCTTCCACGCAACGTTCTCCGTGGCTGACCAGTGCTCGGGCAGCCCCGCGCCCTCCGCAACGCCAAGCCCTCCCGGCCCGCGAAACTGCGGCCAGTTGGCGTCGGCCGCCGGCTCGGCGGCCCGCGCGAACAATGAAAGTCCGCAAGTCCCGACAAGCACCGCCGCCAGAATCAGTCCATTTCGCATGAGTCAATCCTTCAAGATGTTTGGGCCTGGGAAACAGTGTATCGTGCCGGGGAATGGACCGCCCGGCCCATGGACGGGTTTCGAAATCCGCATTGGCTTGACTTCACCTCGTTCCCAAGTTGCACTTGGGAACGCACCTGCCCGCGAAGTTGCACTTCGCAATACCGGCACGCAGTCCCGCCGATACGCACTAGTTCTTGCCCAGTCTCTGAAACGCCTCCACGCCCTCATGAACGGACGGGAAAAAACTCTCCTGTCCGATCTCGCGGGTAATGCCCGCCCGTTCCAGAACCTCGCGCAGCGGCCGGTTGGCGCGGGCCATCTTCAGCGCGATGCCGCGCTCGTGAAGTTCCCCGTCCAACTGCTGGAGCGAATCCACCGCCGTCACGTCAATGTCCGTGATGGCCTGCGCATCGATGAGGAACCACCGCACCGGGCCCGGGCTGGCGCCAATCAGTTCACGGACGCGCCCAATGAAATAGCCGATGTTGGAGAACGTCAGCGGCGCATAGAACCGGTAGGCGATCAGGCCGGGAACCGTTTGCGCCAGCCACACGTCGCCCACATCGTGGTAGCCGTGCCCGGGCACCAGTTGCAGCACCGCGTCCGGCGGCCGCGACACGCGGTTGATCATGTCAATGAGCGAGGCGACCACGCCAATCAGGATGCCGGGCACCACGCCGGCCACCAGCACCCCCAGCGTGGTCAGCACGGCCATCAGCCCCGAACGCGGATAGAACCGGTAGATGCGTTTCATCGCGTCGAATTCCACCAGCCCAAATCCCGCACGAATCAGCATGGCCGAAAGGGCCACCTGCGGCACCCGCGCGATCAGCGGCGTCAGAAACAGCAGAAACAGCGCCAGTGTTCCCGCGGCCACAAAGCTCACGAGCTGCGTCTTGCCGCCCGACGCGTCGTTGATGCCCGTGCGGGCCTGGCTTCCGCTTACGGAAAACCCCTGGAACAGGCCCGTCGCCACATCCGCCAGGCCCAGCGCAACGAGTTCCCGTTTCGCGTCAACCTCGTAGCCATTCTTGGCCGCAAAGGCGCGCGCCAGCAGGATGCCCTCCGTGTAGGTGAGCAGCGCAATGCCCAGCGCCGCCGGCAGCAGCGCCTGGAGGTCCTTCAGCGCGGTGCCCGGAAAGTCGGGGAGAGGCAGCCCGGCCGGAAAGATGCCAACCACGGCAACGCCGTGGTCCGCGGGGTTCACCGCCAACGCCCCCCCCAGCGCGATGACAAAGACCGTCAGCGGCCCCGGAATGCGCGGCGCAAAGCGCTGAAGCAATGCCATCAGCGCCAGCAGGCACACTCCGATGACCAGGGTGGGCGCGTGGGTTTGCGGAAGTTTCCCGGCCAGTTCATACAGGCGCGGAAAAAAGTCGTTTTGCTCGAGCGGCACGCCAAACAGCCGGTTGAGCTGCGACGCCACGAGAATCAGCGCCGCGCCGGACATGTAGCCTATCAGCACCGGCTTGGACAGGAAATCCGCCACCACGTCAATGCGCGCGCGGGCGCCCAGCAGCAGCAGCGCGCCGCTCAGCAGCGAGACCGCCGCGCAAAGGGTCGCCGCATGCCGCGAATCACCGCCTGCCAACGGAGCTACCGCCGCCGCAATCAACAGCGTGATGGCGATGTCCGGTCCGACGATGACCTGCCGCGAACTGCAGAAGAGGGGGTACACCAGCATCCCCACGAGTGCCGCATACAGACCGTGCTGCGGATTGATGCCCAACAGGTTGGCATAGGCGATAACCGACGGAATCATCACCACGCAGACACCAATGCCCGCCAGCAGATCGGCCCGCAGCCATGCGCGGCGGTAGCCGCGAAACATCGCCGCGCCGGGCAGCGCGCGCGCCAACATGCCCGACGGGCCGCTTTGCCTTGCTGCACGTGGCTTGAACATGCGCGTTCCTTGCTGCCGCCCGGTGCCCCGGCCGTTACTTGCCGAGCACGATCTTGATGCCCGAAGCCCAGTCGCCGCCCGGCGACAGGGAAAGTTCGTGTTTCGGTCCGCTGTTGTCCAAATCGGCCACCTGCGCGCGAAACCGGAAATCCGAACCCGCCGCAAGCACCAACGGCTGGACCAGGGCCGCCGGGAACGCCGCCTCATAAACCGTGTGGCCCGACTCGCGACGCACCGCCAGCGGCACCTGTTTGTTCACCGTCTCCGCGGAAGTGTTCTCTCCGCCCTTGTACAGAAACACCTCGGGACCGGCCTTGGTCAGCGAAAAGCCCCAACCCCAGCGGTTGATGCCCAGCTCAATGGCGTCCGCCAGCCACACGATGTCGCCCGCATAGGGCTGTACATGCTCGTTGTCAGTGATGTCAAAGGACACATACAAGTTCTTCTCGTCGTACATGATTCTGCACTGACCGCTCAGGTTCGAAGGGTCGTATTTGCCCTTCTCAAAGCCCGACGGATAGTCGACGGGAATGACCTTCGCCGTCTTCCACTCGTCCAGAACGCCGTCAATCTTCACCGGAACACCTGCGGGGGAGGCCTCCGCCACAGGCACCATCGGCAGATCCACCGCGATATCCGCGGGCGTGCCGTATTTCGTGTTCACGTAGCGCGTCTTGTACTTCGGCACCGGAAAGCGCACCGCGCCCGGACCGTCGGCGCTCACGTGGAATGCCAGTTCAACCTTGCCATTGGCGTCCACATGGTAGTCCCGCGCAAGCGGCTCCACCTTCCACCCGCCGGGCACCTCCCAGGAGAAGGAGGAGTCAAAGGCCTTGTCGAAGGGATTCTCAATCCGGATGCTGATATCCTTGTCCAGGGGCTGTCCCAGCGGCACCGGAATCTCTTCGCAAGACACCAGCCGGCGCCGGATATCGGTCATTTCGGCAAAATAGTCATTGGTGGCCACGTTCGGGGGCAGCACCGCCCCGGACTTGATAACCGACCAGGTCGTCTCGTCGCCGCGCACGCGCACCAGCAGGTAATGGTTGAACCGGCCGTCCGGCCCCGAGCCGTTGCCCAGCGACGCCGCCCCGGCGGCGATCACATAGTGCACGCCGTCATGCACGCCAAAGTCGCGGTAGCCGTGGATGTGCCCCGCAAAGACGGCGCGTACCGGGTGTCCGTGCATGACATCGGCCAGGTACTGCCAGCGCCGCTGCCATACCTCATCGCCCGCGCGCGGGTCCGCCTCGTCGGTCCAGTAGGGCTGGTGCAGAAACACAAAGATGTTGCTCGCGCGCGTCGATTCCAGTTCGTGCTTGAACCACGCCACCTGCTCGTCGGAAAGGCGGTCCGGCGCGTCCACCTCCTCGCTGTCGAGCACGATGAACCGCGAATTGCCGTAGCTGAACGCGTACCGCGTCGGGCCCATCCGTTCCATCCATAGCCGCTCCGAAGCCGCATCATTGATGTCATGGTTGCCCGGAACGGGGAAATACGGCGGCTTGAGGACCGCTATGGTCTGCTGGAACAGGTCCCACTGCTGCGGAATGTTGTCCGCCGAACCGCCGAGAATGATGTCGCCCACCTCCACCACAAAGGCCGGCTGCAGCAGGTTGAACTCCTGCAACATCTGCTTGAACACATCGCTTTGGAACACAAGCTGTCGGTTCGACTGCGAATCGCCCGTGACGATGAACGTGAAATCGGAAGAACATGCCGGCGCTGCCTGTTCCAGACTTGCCAGCGACCGCTCAATCACCGGCGTCTCCGCCGCCCCGCTCACAGCGGCATGCAGCACCACAAGCATCGCCACCGCAAACACCCCAACAATCAAACGCAACTTGTTCATCACATCATCCTTCCAACACCAGATTTGTCTAGTCAGCATTCAATTCCTAATTCGTAATTCATAATTCGTAATTCCCAATTCAATTCACGGCTTCACCGCCATCCGCGCGCCCACATCCACCCTGATCAGGCACAGCGGAATATTATGCTCGGCGAGATACTCATCCGTCGCCTTGCGCGAACCCTGCCAGTCCCCGTAATCGTCAATAATAATCACCCCGCCCGACACCAGCCGCGGGTACAGATGGACCAGTTCATGCAGCGTCGATTCGTAGAAGTCCGTGTCGAGGCGCAGCAGGGCAATCTGTTCCGGCGCCTGCTCGGGCAGTGTGTCCATCACCGAACCCATCACATAGTGCGTGCGCTCCTCCGGATAGCCCACCAGCCCCATGTTCCGCTTCACGTCATCCAGCGTGTAGATGTGGTCCGGCGGCACCTCATATCCCGCCAGAGCCTGTTCCAGTGCGCTCTGCCCGTGATGCACGTCATACTCCGTCGGCAAGGGCCAGTTGTTCGCATAAAGGTCAAAGAGATAAAGTTCCCGGTCGATCGCCCCGAGCCGCTTCAGCGCCCGCGCCATCGCCATCGAAGAACCGCCCTTCCAGGTGCCGCACTCCACAAAGGCACCAGGCTCGCCGTGCTTGATCAGATACTCAATCGCCCGCGTCTGCGTGTAAATGCGCTCCGGCGGCACCACCGTATAGGGTTGGACAAACCGGAAATCGTCCATGTCCTGTTCGGAAAAATCACAGGGACATTCAGACCGGCTTTCCAGAAAAGATCGCGGCACAACATCATATCCCGAAAGCTGCATAAGCCTGCGCAAAGGCCTTGTAATGACATGCCTGAGTTTCATGCCGCGAAGTATAACATAGCGTCCCGAGGCCCAAGTCAATAGCGAATTCAAACAAGACCCAATTAGGTGGAACAGAATGGCCGAAACCAAAGACTGTCAAGTTCGCTCGGTATTAGGTCCCCCCTGCGAGGGGGGCAGCCACGAAGTGGCGGGGGGTGTACGCGCCGCACACGTGGCTGCCGCGCGGACCGCTCTACTTTTGAACATCAACCCGTGCTGACTCCTGTTCAAAATCCTCAATATCCCCAGGTCCCGCCGGGTGCACGTGGCTGTAAAAGCGTCGGCCAGAGCAGTCCGCGAAATAATATACTTCGCCAGTAACGCTTGGCACGGTCGGATCTGCCCTCACTGCGAAACAGTCAGGTGTGCCGCTTAACGTGAACGCGTAACCTTCAACTGAATTCCCTGCACTCAGGGTTGAAGAAAAGGGCGTCTCCTTGCCAAGTTCGGCGAAGGACAGCGTGTACGCGTTATGGGCGGCGTGAAAGGCGCGCTCTGCAGAAATCACAAGGCTGAGATTCCTGCTTGCCGTTCTTTCAGCGCTCTTTCGCATGCCCCGGTTCCAGCCGTCAACAAAACCCTCTGCCGAAATCTCGAACGCGCCCTTGACAAAGGGTATGACTCTGAGCAACTTTCCATCTTCATGAGTCCACACTTCGAAAACATCAATCTTTCTGCCGGTGAAACTGGACCCAAAATCCGCCTGTTTGGTCAGTTCCAAGAGTCTTCGTTCACCCCGGTCGTAAGCTTTTGCAGCGGCATAACTCCATGCCATCTCGGTTGAAGAACGCAGTTCCATGATCCACATAGAATTGTTCATGACCCAAAACGGGTAACCTATGCCGCAGAGAAGAAACAAGCATAGGATTAGGGTCATTGCGCGCTGAATCCTTGGAAAACGGGGCTTTCGACGCGACACCATGCGTCGTGCAATGGTCCGCCAATCAAGAACTTCCTTCTTCTTGCAATCATAAAATAGTAGCGTGTGCAGCCGTTGCCAAGTCATGATGAAGCCTCCTGAAATCCATGACAGGAGCAGGAATCAGTTCTTTCCCTGCCTTCGTCTTGCATTATCCGCTTCTGCCCGCCCAGTGCTCCAGTTCCCACATTGTTTTCCTCAATCGTACAACATAACCCTTGGCAAAGGCTTCACATCGATGTACAGGATGCACAAGATAAAACAGGAATGCTTGC
>CAIJOU010000311.1 GCA_903822375.1 Candidatus Hydrogenedentota bacterium | reverse complement strand
GGCGACGATGTGCTGTTCGGCACTCACGTGATCAATCCCCTGAGAAAGGGCAGATAGCGCTGCTCGATAATCCCGTCCCAGTCATATTCGCGTTCCGCCACACGGCGGCCCGCCTCACCCAGACGGTAGCGCAGCGCGCTATCGTCAAGCAAGGTGTTGAGTTGTTCGGCCAGTTCGGCCGCATCACCGGGCGCAAACAGAAAACCCGTCTCGCCGTGGCGCACGATGTCGGCCAGTCCGCCAATGCGGCTGGCGCACACGGGCACGCCCAAGGCCATGGCCTCGACGGCCACCAGTCCAAAGGGTTCCTCCCACACCGACGGAACAACCACCACGGCGGCCTGCCGGTACAGCGCCAGCGTCTCCTCATGGGACATCCAGCCCAGCGCTTTGAAATGTCCGCCGCTCTGCTCAACGTCAAAGTGCGTGGCATGAATCTCGAAATCGCTGCGCGTTGCCGCCAGTAGTTCCCCCGCCCTGCGCAGCACATCAAGTCCCTTGAGCGGGTCCTCGACACGGCCGGTCATGAGGATGATCTTGGGATCGCCCGACGCGCCGCCAATCACGGGCGTGATCTCATGCATCGGCGCGCCGCCGGGAAAGATCTCCGGCCGCTTTGTGAACTTCGCGACGTGGGCGCGCAACGTGGTGTTGGACACTATCACCGCCGTGTAGGTTTGCAGCGATTCCATCACGACGCCGTGGTATTCGGGCCGCCACGCCTCCGCCGCAACCCAGTCCCTTGCCCAGGTGCGCATGCGGCCCGAGCGAATCTCGGGACCAAGCCGTTCGAGCGCGCAGGCGCGGCAGATATCGGGCGTCCGCAGGTAGTCATTGGGACAGGGCCGGCCGTCCTTGAAGCGCAGCGCATCGCGCGCGCAGGCAAGTTCATGTGCGTAAAAGCGGCCCACCAGTTTGTGATGCGACAGCGACAGCGCCAGGTAGGGCTTCAATCCGAAGCCGTGGGTGAGAAACACCACGTCGGGCCGCCATGCGTCCACGGCCGCGCGAAAGCGCGCGCAGAGGATGTCGGGCTTGAGTTCATGGGATTCAAAATCGAGCACCGTGACCGGAAAGGGCAGCAGGTCGGTCTGCACGTTGCCCCGTTCCATCGAGCCGCGCTCGTGGGCCACGAACAGGTGCACATCAACACCGCGGCGGGCAAGCCCGCCAATAACATGATACACATCCGCGTCGGCACCGCCGTTGGGCGGCCAACTGAACACGAGGTCGACGAAGGCGACCCGTATGGGTGAGGTCTCCGTGCTCATGCGTCACCCTTCCCGACGCCGTGCGCAAGATCATTCCACAGGGGGCGGTAATGCTTCTCCATAATTGCGTCCCAGGCATATTCAGACAGGACCCGCGCGCGGCCCGCGGCACCCATGCGTTGGCGCAACGCAGCGTCATCCAACAGCCGGTCCAATGCCACAGCCAACGCGCCCGCATCACCGCGTTCAAATAGCAACCCCGTCTCGCCGTCCACGACGATTTCCGCCAGGCCGCCCGCGCGGGACGCGCAAACCGGGCGTTCCGAAGCCATCGCTTCAATCGCGACCAACCCCCAGGGTTCTTCCCATACACTGGGCACAACGCAAATGTCCGTTTCCGCATAAAGGCGCGGCATCTCGGTGTGGTCGACCCAGCCCAGGGGACGAAGCCAGGGCCCCTCCCCCATGTCCTGCGGAAGCGTGGCGCGCACTTCAAAGTCTTGACGATGTTCCCAGAGCCTTTTCGCCGCCTCAGCGAGTACGGCGAAGCCCTTGGCGGGGTCTTCGGCGCGGCCGGCCATAAGAATGACCTTCCTGCCGTCCGGCTTTTCCACCGGCGGCACGGGGACAAAAGCGTGCGCGTCCACGCCCGAGGGAATCACGCGCGCCTCGCCCGGCAGGCCGCCCAGCGGGGGAATCATCCCCGCATTGCACACCAGCGCCACGCCCACCGCGCGCAGCGCCTCGCAAAACACCGCATGGTATCCGGGACGGTAAGCCTCCGCGCCGACATATTCGCGCAACCACGCGTTTTGCCGCTGCGACCGTATCTGCGGGCTAAGAAAGCCCAGCGCACAACGCCGGCAGATGTCCGGCGTGTCCAGGTAACAGTTGGGACAGGGTGCACCGTGCAGAAAGCGAAGCATATCGCGCTGGCAGGCGGCCTCGTGGGCGTGGAAGCGCGAAACGATGGGATAGTGGGAAAGCGCCAGCGTCACGGCGGGCTTCATGAGAAAACCCTGCCCGATGAACACCGCGTCCGGGTGCCATGCATCCACGGCACTGCCGAACGCGGCCGCAACCTTGTATGCGCTGAAACCGTCTCCGCAAAAGGAAAGCACCTCGACCGGGAACGGTGTGCTTCCCTCCGCAACGCGCCCCCGCTCCCAGGTGTCCTCATCGCGCGCGGCAAACAGGCGCACCTCGTGCCCCATGGCCTGGGCGCCCGCGGCCACATGAAACACATCCACATCGCCGCCCCCGTGGGGCGGCCAGGAGAAGAGCAAATCTACAAAGGCAATGCGCATGCCGCGCTCCGCGTTGTCAACGGCCTGTAGTGCACCACAAGAGAGCACTGTGACCATAGATTACCAGAGCGGGACATGAAAGGGGGAAATCAAACAGCGGCAAATCGGCTGAGCACCCGGGAATAATCCTCAGCGCTGTTTCGACGTTCCATACCACTGGCTGCCGCTGTGGTCCAGATGGAGCACGTTGATGGGCAGCCGAATCTCGCGGCCATAGTGCACACCGGCATCGCGGCCAAAGAGCCAGTCTGATGATTCGAAGTGGTCCAGTTCGTGGTAGGGCACGCGTTTCAGGATATCCCGGCGGATGCACTGGAAGAAACCAATGGGGATGCCGTCCGCTTCGCGGTAACGAATCTCGCCGGGCGATTCCAGAAGTTCGTCATAGCATTCCCACGGCCGAACTTCGCCGAGAAGCACCCTGCTGGTGGTTTCGGGCGAAAGCATCTTGCGCCCGTCCGGTGCCACAAAATGCGCGTCCGGCGGCAACTCTTCCATCCGCGCAAACACATCCGGCGGCGGCAGGATGTCTGCGTCCATAAGCAGAATCCATTCCCCCGACGCCGCCGTGACCGATTCATTGATCATGAACCCCTTTGCGCGGACATTGCCCTCGGAGAAAGGCGACCGCACGATGCGCAACTGGGGAAAGGCGTCGCGCATGCCGTCCAGCAGGTCGTCGGTGGCGTCAATCCCCGGCACATAGCCGACCACAACCTCAAAGAGACCGGGGTCCACCCCCTGCTGGTGCGCCAGCATCAGCAGCGCCGCCTGTAGCCGGCGCGTGTAGCGCGTGCTGATGATGATGACCGAGTACTTGACGCCTTCGTGTCTTGGTGCTGCGGCCTGGGCGCCCTCCCAAAGCAAAAGCGTCTGCGTCAGAATCATGCCGTCAATGTTGTGCAGGCTGATGCGCGGCTCCAGCATGCCGGAGAGACGCGGCGGCAAAGAACGCTCCCCCTCAAACTCCGTCGGCCGCACCAGCCGGTCATCGCGCAGAAGCACATAACAGCCCTCTGCATCCACGTGCAGCGTGAGACGGTGCGAATAGTCGACCATCGGGCACACAATCTTGGCAAAGCGGCCAAAAGAGAAGCCCACCTGTTCCGCTATGCCGCCGCCCACGGTCAACGAAAGTGTAAACGGCGGCTCCAGACGCGCCAGCGGGGTGCTCTCCAGTTCGCCCGGCCCAAAGGACAGCCAGCGCACCGCTCCCGGCATGTGGTGGGTGTAACGCCCCAGAATGTCATAGGAATCGGTGGTGATCTCGCGGGTCGGCGTTTCACGGGTGGTCACATGGCGGGCTTCTTCCGCCAAACGTTCATGCCGTTCGTTCCATCCGATGCGCGCCCGGTCCATCTCATCCAATCGCACGGACAGGTCCCTGCGGAATTGGTTGGGATCCACCACCAAGTCCCCGGGAACCGCGCAAATGCCCAAGCTTGGAAAGCTGTGCCGGAAAGGCTCGGTTGCATGATCGCAAATGCGGCGAAAGCGGCATTCGGAGCACACCGGCCCCATCTTGCGGCGCCAGGCCTCTCTGTAACGTCCCAGTTCGGCTTCCCATGCCGAAACAGACTCTCCCAACGGCCGGGGTCGGCGGCGAAGGAATCGCAGGTGCCGCGTGATCTTGTGCAGCATCCAGACGCGAATATAGCCCTGCGGATAATCCATCAACCATGGAAGCAGCGACGCGTCAATTGCGTTGTGCACCGATGTGCGCCGCGCCAGGAGGTTTTCGAGCACCTTGTCAGTTCTGTTCGGACCCAGGCGGTAAAGGCGTCCAGCCAGTTCGTATGCGGGCCTCTGGTAGTTTCGGCAGTCCAAAAAGAACTGGGGGGCATTTACGGCGAGCGCAAGATTGTGCCCATCCACGTGGCAGAAGGGCAATCCCAGGAGCGCTGATGGAATTCCTGACTTGTGCAATACGGCGGCAAATTCATTGAGTTGCCTGACCGCACCCGGCGCTTCCGACACAGGCCAGGGAAGTGCATCCGCCACAAACGGGTCATGGTAAGCGACATTGACCAGGCTGGTGTCCCGGAGCAGTTCAGCACAGCGCCGCACTTCAGGGGCTTCCATTCCCCCATGGACTTGGACACGCACACCCAGGCCGGCTTCGGACGCCGCGCGAAGCCACGCCTCGGTGTGGTCTTTTCCGGGCCGTGCGGGGCAAAGAAACAGGTCCAGTAATCCCGCCTCCGCCAGCGGTTTCAGACTGGGAGGCGGCGCATCGGGCGCCACCCGCGCCGACAGTCGCATCCTCTCGTCCCGGGCGAAGGCGGTCAAGTCGGCCATCAGCGCGCTGTCGTCCGCCCCGATGATGATGTCGGCCTTGTCCGCCTGGTACACGGTCCCGGCCACGCGCAGCCATTTCTTGAGTGTGGTCAGGCCGACCGCCTGACCCCGACGGTTCCTTGCAAACAGCAACGCCCGAACCGGCTCCAAACCCTCCGGCAGACCGGTCTCATTCATAGCCGCACCGGCTTGACCTGTGTCATTCACAGGGCCCATTCGCGGTCCTCGGCGACAACGACCTTTTCATGTTCACGAATGAAGGTCAACGGGTCGTCGGTATAGGGCACATCGGTGACGGACACCGCCTCGCCGGTGCCAAAGAAGTCTGCATAGTCGCCGTGGAATCCGTCGCAGATACTTCGAAGACTGCAGCGGGCGCAGGCTTCGCCGTATTTGTACCCGCAATCCAGCGACGCCCGCACCCGCGCCTCTTCGCGGTACATGGCGTCCTTGCCGAGCGCGAGTTGCTGCAGCGTGCCCAGCACATGCTGCACCCTGAACTTGGCACCCTGAACCACCGGCCTGCGCTCATAGTGATCGCGCACCATATGGGCCGGCGCCTTGTAGATGCGCCTGCATCCGGGGCCGAGCATCATGGGCGGCGAGGGGTTGCCCTCGCCCATCATCTGGGTCGACATCATCGTCCACAACCAGCTCTGATAATCCCACTCGTGGACGTCGTAGGAAAGCTGCTGGAAATTGTAGAAGTTCTTGCGGTGCCTTTTTTCCGCCATGCACAGCGGCAAATAGCGCACGTTCACCTCGATGCCGGCTTCCTCCAGCATGTCAATGGCCCGCGTCAACTGCGTCTTGATTTCCGAGTAGCGCGCCACCGTGTCTGCGCGCCGATGCCCGGCGTTCTGGTCGCTGAATGGGTTGAATGAAATGAAGTTGACTGCCAGCGCACCGTACTTGATGGCCTTCTCCGCCACCTGGGGTATGATCGGCACGACCGGCTTGGACATGGTGCAGTTGAAGCGGAAGGGGATCTTCAGATCGCGCATGCGCTCAATGGAGGCGATGATCTTCTCATAGGCGCCCTTTACGCCGACGACCTCATCATGAATTTGCTCGATGCCGTGCAGGCTGACCAGGAAATCGCGCAGACCCGCCTCCCGGTACTGTTCCAGCACGCCCGGGCGGTTCAGCACCAGCCCGTTGGTAATGAGCGTGGGGATAAGGCCAATCTCCCGGCAGTGGCGGATGAGCGCAAAGATATCCTTGTATATCGTGGGCTCGCCGCCCTGAATGTCGATGGACCGGTTCCCGTAAAAGCGGCGCAGCGTCGTGGTGATGCGCTTGGCTTTCTCCAGCGACATGAACGCGTGCTGGGGATGATTATGATCGACGATGCGGTCGATGAAGTAGCAGAAATAACAGCGCTGGTTGCAGGTCTGGCCGAGCCACATCACACCGCGCCTGGTCAACACCCGCTTGCGGGTCCTGACAATTTCGAGATTGGCTGTCTGCTGCATGGCCTGGTTCCTTGTACTGCCAAAGGCGTTTCTTGGTGCCGTCAGGACGGCTCTCCCGCCGGTCCTGTCGAGATAACGCCCGAAAAATAGAGATGCCGCCCCGGCTCAAATCGTATGCGCCCGTCCTCGGACGGACGCAGGGCCTGAAGCACGCGGGCGTGCTCCTCATATGTCGTGTTGATCGCCGTCATGCGCACTGCCGGCGCTTCCGGCAGGGCACTAATTGTAACGGACGGGAGCGCGGCGCTCCAAGCCGTGGCGTGAATTCCCACCGCGTAACTGTGGTTGCAATGCGTCCAGTGCTTCGCTACATGGTCAAATGGCGGAAAAGAACCCCGCTCCTGGTCGCTTACCCATCCCTCATACTCATGGCGGAGCACCACCGACGTGTGGTATTCCTGCACCACAAGCGGCTCATGGTTTTCAATCCAGATGCGCAGTGCAATGCCTTCGGGTGCATGGGCAATCTCCCAGCGCTGCCGGAACGGGAAGCGGCGCGAATCCCCGTCGAACGCAATGCCGCCGTCTATTCTCTGGACCCCGCCCCATTGCAGACTGTTGCTGTCATTCCAGAGATACTCGATAAGCATTGAGGCGTACACGTTCAGGTAATCCGTCAGTTCAACACCGCCATGGAAGAGGCGCAGGCAGCCGTGCTCAAAGCGGGCTGCAAGCACCCCCGCTTCCACTGTCTGCCTGGACCGCATCTCCGCCTCCACCGTCTGACCTGGCCGCACCTCCTCCTCAACGGCATCCGATTCCACATTGAGATCGATTTCAAGCTGCAGCAGCCGGTGCCGCCCGGCGGAAAACGTGCAGGCGTGTTCGGGAAACACCGCCGAGCATTGGAGCAGCCGGGAGTTGCTTAGATATCCGGAGTTGAACCAGAGGATCCCAAATCTGGGATTGTGGTCTTTCAGGTGGAAGACGATGGGATGCAGCGGAACGCCCGCCTCGGGAAGCGCCGCTGCATGACAGGATTTCATCTCCGGTGAAGCCACCAGTGATGCATGCTCATCGGACGGTAGTATTTCCGGGAAAGTGCCGTCAAAATCGCCATACATCCACCGGTTATATGCCACGGGCAAGCTAATCATGGCGGCGATGTGTTGAATCTGAACTTCCCGCTCGCAGTCCACGGTCACATCCCAAACAAGGCGGCCGCGCGCGTCGAAATCCATATCCCAAACCAGACTCACGGGGAGCCGCGTCATGCGGCCTCGGGCGCTGCATCCCGTGGGACGCTTTTCCGTGATGGCCCAGTCGGCCATGGCCGAATTGTGATACTGGCCGAGCGAAGACATCTCCATGGTGACGCCACCTGATGCGGTGGTTTCATTGCCCTTGTGGTAGAGCGACACCCGGCCGTCACAGGTGATGGCCTCGTTGTCACCGCGGGAGAACACGTGGATGCCCCTCTCGGCGCCGACCTGCCGCAGATAAAAGCTGATGGTCTTCTGTGTCGTCCCGCGCTGGACCATGCCGCCCTCGCTGAGCAGGATCACCCGTTCACACAGGGTGTTCACCACGCCCAAATCGTGAGACACAAACACAATGGTCTTGCCCTGGTCGCGCAGTTCCTTTATTTTGATGCGGCAGCGGCGTTGGAATTCCTCGTCGCCCACCGACAGCACCTCGTCGACAAGAAAGATGTCCGGATCGGAATGGACCGCAACCGCGAAGCCAATCCGCACATACATGCCGCTACTGTAAGTTTCGAGAGGCTCATCGATAAATTTGCCCACGCCGGAAAAGCGGACAATGTCGTCAAACACGGCATCTGTCTGCGCATGGCGCATGCCCAGCAGTCCCGCATTGAGATAGACGTTCTCGCGGCCCGTGAGCACAGGGTGAAAGCCCGCGCCCAGTTCGAGCAGTGACGCCACCCGCCCGTTCACGGCAATTCGGCCCTCGCTGGGCAGTGTGACTCCGGCCAGCATGCTCAAAAGTGTGCTCTTGCCCGATCCGTTTCGGCCTATGATACCGAGCGATTCACCGGCATCCACCGTGAAGGAGATATTCTTCAGAGCGGTAAACAGCTCCTGACGGCGACCCAGCACCCAGTCCCGCAGGCCGCCGCGTCCGCGCAGGTCCCGGGCACCGCGACGCGCGGGAAAGCGTTTGCTCACGTTCTCAACTTCGATTGCAATGGTCACAGATGGTCCGCCATGGTTGGCGCGTTGCGCCGAAATATGATCAGCCCCGCCAGAAAGACCAGCACCGCGCAGCAAACAGGCCACACCAGCAAAGCCGGGTCAGGAAAACGGCTCTCGAAGAGCACCTGCCGGTAACAAGTCAGCATCTCCGCCATGGGGTTGGCCATATAGAGTTGAACCATCCATGCGGGCACGGTGCCTGCATGACGCACCAGCTCCAGGGGATAGAACACGGGGGAGGCATAGAACCCGAACATCAACGCGACCGCGACCGTGTTGCCCACGTCACGGAACAGCACATGGCCGCAGGAAAACAGCAAGGCCAAGCCCAGCGTCAGCACGAATTGAACGGTAAAAAGAACGGGTATCCACAGTGTCGCCAGACCGATTGATCCGCCCAGCACCAGATGGAGCACCATGAGCAGCAAGAATCCAATGCCGAGGTTCACGAGCGGCACGCAGCAGGCGGCGATCGGAATGACTTCCCGCGTGAAATGAACCTTCTTGACCAGGTTGCGTCCGTCAACCAGCGACACCGTCGCCGACGTGATTGCCGCGGCAAAGTACTGCCAAAAGATGAGACCGCATAGCAGCATGACCGAAAAGGGCCTTCCGTTGCCGTTCCCGGCCATTGAGGCCCTGTCCGCAAATACGAAGGAAAACACAAACGCAAGGATGAGCATGAACATAAGCGGTTCAATCACTGCCCAAAGAAAGCCCATCACGGCGTAGCGGTAACGTGCACGGAGATCCTTCCAAACGAGGTCGAAAAGCAGTTCCCGCCCACGGATCAGGTCCGGAAAAACGCGCCACACCTGGCGCTGTCTTTCGCTCGCATAGGTCAGTCCGCCCATGCGCCCGTCCAAGCCCACACCCCCGCCTGTGGAAGCGTGAAGTGCCGCGTATTCTGGTTGTGGGCCGTCATTTGAATTCCTTGCTGTGTCCGACCCCGGCAGGAGCCGAAACGGCGGGTTTCAACCGCCATGCGACGTATTATATAATCTCGGGGACCGGTATGCACTCTTCGCGGGGAATTCCCCGAACCCATCCACGGAAAGGCAGGCGCGTGAACCTTTTTTCAACGATTTCTGAGTCCATTCTGAAGGCCTACCCCGAGTTGGACGCGGCGGATCTTATTTTCGGCACTCCGCCCAATCTTGAAATGGGGGACGTGGCCATCCCCATGTTCCTGCCGGCGCGCAAATTGCGCACGGCACCGCCCAAACTTGCCGCGGAGGCGGCGGACCGGGTCTCCTTCGGACCGGAAGTGCGCAAGAGCAGCGCGGCGGGCCCCTATCTCAACCTTTCCCTGGACCGTTCGGCCACCGGTGCGCGCATCGTCAATGCCGTACTGGAACAGGGCGACCGTTTCGGCTCCAACGGTTCCGGCACCGGCCGGCGCATGCTCATTGAGCACACCAGCATCAACCCGAACGCCAGCCCGCACGTGGGCCGGGGCCGTTGCGCCATGATCGGCGACAGCATGACGCGCCTGTTCCGCCTTGAGGGCTTCGACGTGGAGGTTCACTATTATGTGAACGATATGGGCCGCCAAATCGGCCTGCTCGTACTGATCGCCGACGAGATTGCCAACCTGGATTTCAACGGCATTCTCGAGGCCTATGTGAACGCCAACGCCCGGGCGGAAGCGGATCCCGAATTTGCCGCGCGCGGCTACGAACTGCTGGTGAAGATGGAGGAGGGCGACCCCGATGCGCAGCGGCGTTTCGAGGCGGTGACCGCCCTCTGCCTGAAGGGACAGCTTGAAGTCCTCTCGCGCGTCGGCGCGACCTACAACTTCTTTGACCGGGAATCGAAATACGTCAATGACCCGCGCATGGAGCAGGTACAGCAGAAGCTGCGCGAGCGCGGCGTGCTGTTCACCGATGAAAAGAACCGCCTGGTCGCGGACTTGGCCCCCCTGGGGTACACCCAGGAGGAAGGCCGCTTCTTCGTGCTCATGCGGGCGAACGGCAGTTCCATGTACGGCTACCGGGACATCGCCTATTCGCTCGACAAAATCGCCCGCGGCACCGACGTGAATCTGATGATTCTGGGTGAAGACCACAAGCTCTACGCCCAGCAGGTGGGTCTGATTCTCGAAGCGGCGGGCTATCCGGCCCCCGAAGTCATCTACTATTCGTACATTCTACTTAAGGACGGGAAGATGTCCACCCGCCAGGGCAAAGTGGTGCTGCTGGCCGACTTTCTGGACCAGGCTGCGGCCCTCGCCGTGGAGCGTGTTGCGGAACAGTGCCCCGAGTTGTCCCCGGCCGAACAGCAGGCCATCGCCGAGACCGTGGCGGTCTCAGCCATCCGCTTCGCCGTGCTTCGCGTCAAGCCCGGAAAGAATGTCACTTTCGATATGGAGTCCGCCCTGTCCTTCACCGGCGACACCGGACCGTATGTGCAGTACTGCTGCGCGCGGATAAACTC
>CAIJOU010000310.1 GCA_903822375.1 Candidatus Hydrogenedentota bacterium | reverse complement strand
GGGCAAAACGGACTTTGACTTTTCCCCGCCGGAATTGGCGGCCAAGTACCAGGAGGATGATCGGCGGGTCATTCAATCAGGTGCGCCTTTGGAAACGGTTGAAATCAACCAGCCTCCTGGCGGGCGCAAGCTCTATGTCAACGTGTGCAAGACTCCGATCCGGGATGATTTGAATCGGATCATTGGGGTACAAGGCATTTTTTGGGACATCACGGCCAGCACCGAAGCCGAGATCGCGTTGCGGCAAAGCGAGGAGCGTTACAAAACGTTGCTGGGGAGCGTGACCGATTACCTTTACACCGTCGAA
Organism: Candidatus Hydrogenedentota bacterium; assembly: GCA_903822375.1. Lineage (GTDB taxonomy): Bacteria > Hydrogenedentota > Hydrogenedentia > Hydrogenedentales > CAITNO01 > CAITNO01. Next base: position 1,321 of record CAIJOU010000310.1, on the reverse strand, counting down.
CACCGCGACGGCAAACCGGTGGCCACCCGCCATAGTCCTGGTTGTTTGGCGGTGACTGGCTACGCGCCCGAAGATTACGAAAAGAACCCGCATCTCTGGTATGAGATGATCCATGAAGAGGATCGCCCCGCCGTCCTGGAGCAAATTAGCCAGGTACTTGTGGGGCACGCCCAACCTTTGGAGCATCGCATCCGGGACCGCCAAGGCTGCATCCGCTGGGTGCGCAATACCCCGGTGCCGCGTTTGAACGAAAGCGGCAAACTGGCGGCCTACGACGGGTTGGTCTCGGATATCACGGTGCGCAAGCTCGCCGAAGAGCAATTGCGCCGCACCAATGCCGAACTGACCACCAGTCGCGAAGGTCTGATGAAGGCGATCGAGGACCTGCAGAAATCCCACCAGGAACTCAAAGCCGCGCAGATGCTGCTTATCCGTGCCGAAAAACTTGAGACCGTGGGACGTCTTGCGGCGGGCGTCGCCCACGAAGTCAAGAATCCTCTGGCCATCCTGCTTTCGGGCATTGAGTATCTCGCCGGTTGCCCCGCCGCCGGCGATGCCAATGTCGGGGCCGTCCTGGCCGATATGCGCGCCGCCCTGAAACGGGCCGACGTGGTCGTCCGCGAATTGCTGGATCTCTCCGCGGCCCAAGAACTGGGCATGAGCGTCCACAATCTCAATGAGTTGATGGAAGCCGGTTTGAGCCTGTTGCGGCACGATCTGGCTCGCGCCGGGGTGAAGGTCAGGAAGGAGTTGCATCCCGCCCTGCCTCGCGTCATGCTTGATCGCAACAAAATGGAGCAGGTCCTTTTGAATCTCTTCATCAACGCCATGCATGCCATGCCCCACGGAGGCACCCTGACGGTGCGCACCCTGGCCCGGCCTCTGGCGGCAGACGAAGTCCCGCACGATGAGGGCTCGCGTGACGCCAGTCCGTTTCGCCTCTCAGGGGACGTCGTCGTGGCGGAGGTGGACGATACGGGCACGGGCATCCCCCCCGACAAATTGCCCAAGCTCTTCGAACCGTTCTTTACCACCAAGCCGGCCGGCCAGGGCACCGGCTTGGGCTTGGCGGTCGCCCGGAAAATCATGGAAATGCACAGCGCGCACATTGACTTGGCCAATCGGCCCGAGGGCGGCGTGCGCGCGCGGCTGATCTTCAAGGCGGCCCAAGCCAACTGACCATCAACCCATCTGACGAAATACGCCTATGGAAAAACAACGCATCCTCATCATTGACGACGAGACCACCTTCACCCGCATGATGCGGTTGAACCTCGAAAAAAATGGCGCCTACGAAGTGCGCGAAGAAAACCGCGGACGC
>CAIJOU010000309.1 GCA_903822375.1 Candidatus Hydrogenedentota bacterium | reverse complement strand
CCTACGGCTGGGAACTCAACCTTCTCGGCACCTACCGCTACAGCGAGGACCTGAGCTTCACCGCGGGGTATTCGCACTTCTTCGGGTCTGATTGGGACGAGACGAAGGATTGCCCCTTCTACGATTGGGACGGCGACAACAAGCCGAACTGGGATTATTTCTTCGCCCAGACGGAGATCTCTTTCTAATCCCGCCTTGTGCCCTGACATTAATGCCCCCCGCGAGAACATCGCGGGGGGCATAATTGTTTGTCTGTACCGTGCGGCCTGACCGGCCCGCGGGAGTATTAGAACATACCGCCCAGGCCGGCATATCCCTTGCTGGCGGGGAACTTGGTCGGATAGCGCATGAATTCAACGTGGCCGTCCATGTACAGGACATTGGCACCGCCCGGCACGTGATTGAACTGTGTTCCGCTGCCCATGTCGCTGGCAACATTGTCCCACATTATGGCCAGACTGCTTTGGGCCAGAGCGTTCCCGCCGGCGTTGTTGATGTCGGTGATGAGGAACCGTTCAATACCTTCTTTGAGCCGGTAAATGGTGGTGTTGTCATTGTTTCCCAGCGGTTGGCCGGACGGCGTCGACAGCCCTGAGATCATGGTGTTTGCCGTTGCGTTGTTGACGTCATTGTCGAGCGCGCCGTCATTCGTGGGGTCGCCATCCGCGAAAACACCCGTGGGATTAAGCGGATTCCTGGTAATGGCCAAAAGGAGATAGGCCATCTGCGAATAGACACGGACGGAGGGCGTCAACTGCAGAACAGCTGAGTCCATGGTGGGATCGGTTTCGCCCGTCTTGTTCAGAACAAACCCAAAATAGGTGTAGCTGACATTTCCGTTCGAGATCTCTCCCTTGTAGGGACAGACTTGACCCGGGGCGTCCGAAAGCTGCCCATAGGGATTGGCCCTGCTGGTATCGGGATCGGAGGGGCAAAGCAGCACCTTCGGATCGGTGAGATACTCGGGGTATATAGCGCGCATGTTCGGTGAGAGAATGGCCACGGGGTCTCCGGGGGTGGTAGGGGTGATCGCGCCCACGCAACTCGCCGGCGCGGTCATGCCCCAGGATTCATCGCCGTGCACCCGCGGAAAGAGTCCGCCCGCCTCCCCGTTGTACATTTTGAGAACAATCCCAAACTGTTTGAGGTTGTTCTGGCAACTCGAACGCCGCGCCGATTCCCGTGCTCTCGCAAGGGCCGGCAACAGTATCGCCGCCAGAATGCCGATAATGGCAATTACCACCAACAACTCGATCAGAGTAAACCCGTGCCTCCTCATGACTCATAATCCTTTCATAATTCCTTGCCTGAAGTCATTGGGACAATTGAGTAACAAGCCCGCCCGGAAAACGCCGCCTGTGGCGCTCCCGGACACCAATATATTCACACACCTACAATCTCCATTCCAAATCTTCCTTTTCGCACAAAACTACTTTTTCTCGGGCCAAAGCCAGATCAGGTCCACACCGACATCCGTTCCGACGCTGTCGTGGCTGCGGTCACGACTCACAAGCGTCACTGTGTGCGGACCTTTTTCCAGTGCAACCGACTCGAAGTAGAAGAAGCGTGACAGGGTGAGATACGGTGTGTAGAGGTCAAATTCCGGCCCCATTGGCGGCTGGCCGTCCACAGCCACGGCGTATTTTCCCGAGGCGGGCGTCAGCATGCTGGTCGTGACGATTTTGTAGTTCCCCGATTCGGGAACGTCAATGTTGAACGCAAGCCGGTCGTCGGTCCGTTCCGGCTTCCAGCACACCACCTTGCCGCCGGACCAGATGTCGCCTTCCACAACCTGTGCGTTTTTTGCTCCGGGAGCAAGGACATTCTCCGCCTCGAAGAACACCACGGGGCCGGGCGCGCCCGCCGCCACAGGTTTCCAACCGCCCGGCAGCGTCATGCCCAGCCGCACATCGGACGGACCGATGCGCACCGCATCGTCGCGGGTCTGCGGCGGCGCATAGAAATAGGCCGTCCTCGCGTAGCTCAGACCCTCGGTCTTCGAATGGTGGAAGAGTTCCATGAAGAACCCTATGTGTTCGCGGAAGGGAATCGGGTCGAGAATGTGCCAGCGGATGTTGGTCGTGTAACCCGCGCATCCGGGACCGCTGCACATGGGCTGGGCGCAATAGGCATAACTGAACAGGTCCGGCCGGCTCCAGGAATAGCCGAAGTAGTCTTCACTGCCGGTGCCGATATAGGCCGGGAACGGCTTGCGATCCAGCCAGATCTTTTCATCGCCCTCGCCCCACCAGCTTCCGCCGATGGTGATCACCGGCGTGGTGTTCAGCAGGTGTGCCGTGGTGCCCACATAGGTGCCCTGGCCGAGCGCCACCAGGAAGGGCAGGTCGCGCACCTCGCCGTCGCCGCCCGCCTCCATGTCGTGGTTCACCCGCCATTTCGCATAGAAGTGCCGGCCGGTCTCCATGCCCCTGCCCACCACGCGCCAGCCGGTTGCGTGCACGGGTTGATCGCTGAAGTTGCGCAGCTTCAGCACGGCAGACTTGGCATAGGGCATGACGAAGCGGCAGACCATGGTGCCGTCGGGCCGCACCGTCATCGGCAGCGAGTCATAGGGCGTGATGCCCGGCCACGAACCGAAGAAGTCGCCCAACGGGGCCTCGATTTGCGGCGCTGGGGCGTCGTCAAACCATGCCAGCAGGACGGTTTGCCGCAGCGCCTTTGCCATGTCGCCCGCCTCCGCCTTCACACCAAATTCCACCACTGTCCCCGCACCGGTCTCTTTGAACAGGTCCTTGAGTTCCCCCGCGGCAATATCGCAATTGAACGGCGCGGCGGTTCCGGCGGGGTGGGTGGCGCGCCAATAACCGGGGGCGGCCAGATTGCGCGACGTCTCCTCGAACACGCTTTGCAGCGCGGGAATCTCATCCGGATTGAAGCTCCTGACCTTCACCCCCTTGTCATACTGGCGCACGCCGATGTGGTAGAAGTGCAGGTCCTTCACCTTGCCCGTCCACTCGATGCGCAGATGTTTGGCAAAGGGGACGGGAAAGTAATTCGAATCCTCCTGCGAGATGCCCGGCGTCTTCGGGTCGAATCCGTTTTCCCAACAGCTTTGCCGGTTGCGCGTGAATTCCGCCGCCTTGCCGTCATACACGGGCTTCTTCTTCCCGTCGAGCCACATCTTCAACGTGCCGTTCATCGGATACGGCATGGGCGTCCACGTGCGGACAATCGCGCCCGGCCCGTCCATCTCGGCGATGAGGTAGCGCCCCACGCCGTCCTTGTCCGGCGTGTCCAGTATCTGCATGACATTCGGCGCGGGCTCCCCGCCGAACCCGTCCGAGTTGGCATACCACCCCGGCAGGTAGGGCGCGAGACTGCTGCGGTCATGGGAGGAGAATTGGAATGTCACATAGGGCGCGGGCTTTGCGAGCGGCGCAAGGCTGGTCATCTCGCGCAACAACGACTCCGTCGTGACCACCTCCCCGGCGGACACAACGGCACCGAAAAGAACAACAAGGACTGCCACAACCATGCCACGCATTGCCCATGTCTCCTGGGTTGATGTCCGCACCACAATACACGACACCGCGATTTTGCACAAGAGGGCATGAGGCAAAAAGGGGCAGGAAGAGGAAAACGGCCAAGGAACACACTGAAAAGTGCGGAAACAGCCAAGGCCAAAGGTGCGGGTTGCACAGATTCCTTCTTTGTGGTTTCTTGCGCTCTATGCGGTTCCAATGAAAAGGCGATTTACCGCAAAGAAGAGGGAGAAAGCCGAGAAGAACCGCCTACTTATGTTGTGCCCAAAATGCGGGCCCATCGTTCTTTCCAGTTCCACGCGGCACGTTGGTCGGATTTCGTTCACCCTGAGCTTGAAATACAGGTAAGATATCGGGAACCGCATTCAGCAAGAAGGGCGCACAATGCTGCGGAAAGCGTTTTCAATTCTCGTCCTGTTCGGGTTCTTATTCGCCTGTCCGGCGCAGGCGGCCGAGAATCTTGCCGCCAATCCCTCTTTCGAGTCCGGCGATACGCTCCCCTACGACTGGACCACCTGCAATCCCAAGAACGCGGCCTTTCTGCGCGATGCCGCCCGGGCCCATGAAGGAAGCGCCTCGGTCGTGATTGAGGCCCACACAGGCGACGACTATCCGTCGTTCAAGTGCCGCATTCCGGCCACGCCCGGCGAGGCGTATGAAGCAACGGTTTGGGCGCATTCCGAAATGTCCGCGGGCAACGGGTATGTGGTGCTGGAGTATTACCACGGCGACCAGCGGCTCGAATTCGCACAGGGTTCCTATACCGGCGGCACGGACGATGGATGGAAGGCGCTGCGGGTGTCCGGTTGGGTGCCCGAGGGTGCCGATGCGGTGGTGCTCGCGCTGGTGGTGCATGGCGAGGGCAGGACCTGGTTTGACGACGCCGAACTCATCCGCAGCGCCGAGGCGCCGGCCGAATTCACCGGCGACAGCGTGGCGGTGCGAGTGGACCCCAAAGAGGTGATCACCGGCCATTTCCTGGGCTGCGGTTCGCAGGGTGATTTCTTCCTCACGCTGCCGTCCAACACCAAGTTTGGCGTCGACGCGGGCGATATCGAAATGGTGAAGAGCCGGGTCCGCGCCATGCGGCCGGCCGTGATGCGGCTCTTCTTCTCCTACGCGTGGTGGGAAGCGGAGGAGGACAAACGAACGCCCGACAGTCCCGAAATTCGCGACATGGTCGCGTGGATGCGTTTTCTCAAGGAGATTGGCTGCTCCGTGCTGCTCTGTCCCTGGGGCGACTATTTCGCGTACAGTTCGTGGATGAACGCCGACGGCAAGCGTCTGCCCGCACCCGAAAAGCGCGACGCGATGGTCCGCAGTCTGGTTGACTTTGTCGACTTCTGCCGCAACCATGAAGGCCTGGACAATCTCCGTTATCTGTCGCTCATGAACGAGCCCGATAATGACTGGCAGCGTTTGCCCAACCACGACGCCTATGTCACCCTGCACAGGCGGCTTGACACGCTATTGGGCGAACGCGGTCTGCGCGACGGTGTCCACCTGCTGGGCGTGGACGGGTCGGGCAGCGGGCGCACCATCTCCGGGGACTGGTTTCAGGAAATTGTCGGGCGGGGCACGGAGTACATGGACGGGTTGTCCTGTCACACCTACGCCTACAAGAACACGGCCGGTCTCCCGGCGTGGCTGAATTCGCGGCAGGAATTCGCCCAAGACCACGCCGGGCGCAACGGCAAGCCGCTGCCTTTCTGCATCACCGAGTTCAACACTTACGGCGACACGTTCAAGAACCCCGACAACGAACACTATGACCACGCGCTGTTTCTGGCCGATTTCGCCGCAACCGCGCTGAACCATGGCGCGGCCATGGTGCTGCAATGGTGCCTCTTCGACGCGTATTACGGCAGCTTTCGTCAGGAATACGGTTTGTGGCGCTATAAGACTGAGCAATGGAAGCCCCGGCCGGGATTCTATGCGTGGTCCCTCATTACCCGCTATGCGCGGCCGGGCAGCCGCGTGGTTGCCGTGGATGTGGGCGCGGCGGGGAGCAAGCTGCGCGCGGCCGCGCTGATCTCGGGGGAGCGTAAATGCACGGTCTTGCTGGTCAACCGCTATGACCGGGCGCTGCAGGCGAAACTCGACACAGGCGCAACTGGCCCGCGTGACCTGCGTGTTTACGTTTGCACCGAATCGACCGTCGGGCAGGCCGGGGAAGAGATGTTGCCGTCCAAGCAGACGCTGCATGACAGCCCAGGCGCGGTGTTGTCGATTGAATTGCCCGCCCAGTCCTTCCTGTTGTTGACGGATCTGCTTTAAGAAGGAACTTTCGGGCTCTTCTCCTTTGGAGAGGATGCGCCTTGACCGTTTTTGGCCCGGGAGGGGCCACGCAATAACAGCCACGGATGGAGCGAAGCGTAACCCGTGGAAAAAAGGCGCTGTATTCGTCGTCCCCGAAGGGGGCGAACACACAACACACGCCGAGTCGGCAGGTATGCCGGCGTTCCAAATGTTCGCCCCCTTCGGGGACGGGTATATCATGCTCTGTTGACCACGGGTTACGCTTCGCTGCACCCGTGGCTACTGTTGTTCACCCCCATTCGGGGGCAGAGGCCGGTCACATGCTGGCAGCCGGGGGCGGCTGTCCT
>CAIJOU010000308.1 GCA_903822375.1 Candidatus Hydrogenedentota bacterium | reverse complement strand
CACCTTAAAGCCTTGCCACCCGCCCAGTTCCGCAATATAATGCTTCTCGTGCATCAGTAACCTCCTGCCGAATTGTCGGCCCTTGTGTGTAAAGGGAGGTTACTGATGCCTTATTCTTTCCCGCAAATCGCGGAAGAACCAAATTCTTGAATCGTCAGAAGAAAACCGGTGCGCTCCGCCCCGCGTTGCGGGATTGCGCACACCCTACGGTATCACCGGCGCGGGCTTTCCCACGGGAAGGGATAGGGCGGCAGCGGCTGCGCACCGCCGTGGTAGTAATCCATCAGCTTCTTGACCGCGTCGGGTTCCAGCCGCCGGACACGGCCCAGCGTGTGCGCCGTATGCAGCACCTGCGCCGTGTGCTCCACCTTCTCAAGTTTCATGTATGCCTCGAACACGTCACGGCCGACCGTGAGGGCGCCGTGGCAGTCGAGCAGCACCGCGTCGTAGTCACAGATCCATGGACGGACCACGTCGGCGCCTTCGCGACTGCCGGGCGTGGCGTAGTCGGTGGTGGGGATGGCCAGGAGGCCCATGATCACTTCCGGCACAATGGGGTCAGTCATACCCAGTCCAGCGATGGTCATCGCCGTGGCAAAGGGCGGATGGGCATGGACCACCGCGCCGATGTCCGGCCGCTCTTCAAACGCTGCGAGATGAGTAAAGAACTCCGAAGTGACTTTGCCCCTGCCGGCCACCAGTTTTCCGCATCCGTCGGCAATCACCAAGTCCTCCGTCCGCATGTACCCCTTGGATATGCCGCTGGGCGTGCAGACGTACCGGTCCTCGCCGATGCGGACGCTGATGTTGCCGTCCGTGGCGGCCACCAGGTTGCGCGCATAGAGACGCCGCCCCACCTCGCAGATCGCCTCGCGGGCCTGCTGTTCATCCATGCGGCGCGTCTCCGGAGGAGGGAATACGGTCTTCTTCAGGAGGGGCGGGTGCCGGGTCCGGCAGGTCCTGAATAATGGGCTTGAACATCATAAACCACACGACGGCGGTGACGATGAAACACAGGCCGAGGTGGATGGCCACGGCCCGGCCCTGTCCCGTGCCCGGTCCCTTGGTAAACAGCGCGATCCAGGACTGGTACGCCCGAACACTCACGGTTAGCTGCTTAAGCACGGCGCCATCGGAGCCCGTCAACGTTGTGGTCTGCTTGAGCAGCGGCAACCATGAGGTGACCAGTAGGATGAACACGTAGTTCAGCCAAAACCGCCACTGGCGCAGGAATCGAAATCGCCCGCCCATCAGTATACCGGGGTGCACCAGTGCCGGTATCGCGGTTCGCGACCCTGCACGATGCTGAAGTAGGTGTCCTGCAGCCGGCGGGTAATCGGACCCGGCTGGCCGTCATTCAAAATACGCCGGTCCACGGAACGGACCGGAGCCACCTGCGCGCCCGTGCCGCAGAAGAACAACTCGTCGCACACGTACAGTTCGGTCCGGGCGATGTCGCGCTCGACTGTTTCGATTCCCAGCATGTCGTGGGCGACCTCAAGCACGGTGTTGCGCGTGATGCCGACCAGAATGTCGCTGTTCGGCGGCGTGGTGATCAGCTTCCCGTTGAGAATCATGAAGATGTTCATGGCGCTGCCCTCGGCCACCGTGCCGTTCTCGCGCAGGAAAATCGCCTCATGAAAGCCCGCCTGCTTGGCTTCGGTCGCGGCCAGCGAGGAGTTTATGTAGCTGCCCGTCGATTTGACCCGGCTCGGTATTGCATTGTCCGAAAGGCGGCGCCACGAGGAAACGGCGACGTCGAGCCCGCTCTGCGTGTCGCAATAGTCGCCCAGTTTGATGATGTAGCAGCAAAACCGGCTTTCCACGCCCTTCACCGTCGGCCCGAGCGAGTGCTCGCTCTTGTACACGAGCGGGCGGATGTACACATCCTCCTTGAACCCGCTGCGGCGGACCACCTCGACGCAGATGCGCTCGATGTCCTCGGCGGTCTCCGGAATCTCCATGCACATCACGCGGCAGTTGCGCACCATCCGGTCCACATGCTCCTTGAGCCGGAACAGCAGGATGTTGTCCTCTTCCTTGTTGTAGTAGCCGCGAATGCCCTCAAACAGGCCGGTGCCATAGTTGAACGCGTGGGTCATCACGCTGACCTTCGCCTCCTCCGTGGGCACGTACTTGCCCTCGAAATAGGCGACGGGGCCGGGATTCATCTTTGCCACAACCGTATCCTCCATAAAACCCGGGGCATGTCCGGCGCATGGGTGCTATTCGACACCCTCGCTTGCCGGGGAGACATGCCCGAAACGGGCCGAAAAATTGCTGCCGACGCCGATAGTATGAAACCTCCCGCCGACAAATGCAACCCGGTCGCATGATTGGCCGCGCGGTCGGGAGCGGCAGGCGGCCAATCCCATCTAAACCGCACCGTCGGATATTTCGGCCTGAAATCCGTCCAGCACCTTCCGGTACGCGGTGTGGGCCTTCATCATTTCCGCACCGCAACACAGCAGCAGGGGGAGTCCGGGGTCTTCCGGCGACGTTTCCTCGCTCGCAACGACCGCATCGTCGAACTTTTCAAACCAAGGAAGAAACACCCTCTTCACCTTCTCCAACACTTCAATCATTTCCTGGCGGTTTTTCGGCGTGTCCTCTGATTCAAGCCTTCGGGCCCCTGTAAACGCTTCCAGTTCGGCATCTGAAAACGACTGAAAATGGCCGGTGAAATCACCCAGTAGACCCTCGACGCGTTCCCCCAGCGTTCCCTCCCTCTTGATATAGTCCAGTTCGGCCGTCATATACCCGATATTGACGCGGATCCACAACACGTTTTCCTGCCAACATTGCGCCGCCCGATAGGTTTCCTGAACCAAATAGCCCATTTCTTCCTCCTTGGTGATTCTGCCGCACTCCGGCCCGGCAGTTACTTGGATTGCGAACGCACCACCTTGAGGGCGCGGTGGTACTTGGCCATTCGTTTCAAATCATCGGGTCCCACTTCCGGCAACCGCGAGAAGTCCATGTTGTCCAGCAGGTCCGCCTCTTTAACCTTCCGTGCAATGGGATTCTCGCAGGCCCGAAGGACAAACACCTCGTACTTCTCCTTCTTTCCCGTTTCGTCGATTCGGCGCGACAGCGCATCCACGGCCGCAACAATCTCTTCCGAGAAGCCCTCGGCGCGCAGCATGTCCAGCGTCCACTCCGAGTCCTCGACCACGT
>CAIJOU010000307.1 GCA_903822375.1 Candidatus Hydrogenedentota bacterium | reverse complement strand
CGTGAGTGGTCACTTCCCCGAAGGGGAAGAATGTGAGTAGCCGGAGGTGACCGAAGGGAACCTCCGGGACAGACAGTTCCCAGAAAACCCTCAACCCTGTAGCGGGTTGAATGTGTTCGGAGCACTTGGGCCGGACCCATTTACATTCAACCCACTGCGGGGTTGAAATGCGCTTCTTCCGTATACCGGAGGTTCCCTTCGGTCACCTCCGGCTACTCACATTGGTCCCTTCGGGACCTCCGACGACGGCAGATGAGGCACAACCACAGTGGTCGAGAAACCCCGCGATCAGGCGTTGCGTGAGATGGCGCATGCCGCCTTTGTTCGTTGTTGTCGTCTTACTCCGTGCAGTTCCGGATATACGCCGCTATCGCCTTTGATTTGACGATGCACAGCACGGCAACGGCGAGCATAACTGCATCAGGCAGGAAATTAGTATACCCGTATCCCGACGCACCCTCCGGCCTAACCGCGAAGAACTCCAGGTGGGACATCACCTTGAAGAGAGCTTCCGGAATGTAATACACGCCAATCAATGCCACGCAGGTCTCCAGTGAGGTGTCGAAGTCGGGTCCTGTGCTGAGTTCCTCCTCCTGCCACAACACAGCCGCCACGCCATGCGTTTGAAATAGTAGGAGATACGGAAACCCGAAATAGAGCGGCAGCATTGCCAGATAGAGCAGCGTACTCAGGACGTGATCAAAATGAAAACCAGCATCGAAGGAGTATCCCACCATGCTCGCGATAAATGGAATCGTGAGAACTCCGCTCATAAGGCACCACAGTCCGATGAACTTGATCGCCAGATCGCGCAACTGCCGAATGTTCATGTACATCTCCCCAACCCGTGGTCCCGGGTTTCGTTCGCACCCTTGACACCCGCCGGACGCCCCGGCGTCTTTGGCTATGTTAAGCCGACCGCGTGACCATTGCAACAGCACCCGGCGCAGGTTGATTGCCACATTCCGCTGTGGCGACAATGGCGGCACAGGAGACGCTCACCATGTTCACCGCGATATTGATCATTCTGTCCAGCATGCAGGCCGCGCCGGATGCCGCCGGGAAAGTGGTGCTCGAACCCTTCGAGTTCGGCGAGGTGTCGCTGGGCGACGGCATGCTGCGACGTGAGCAGGATGAGATTCGCGAGTACTACCGGCGCGTGCCCAATGACGACCTGCTTAAAGGCTTTCGCGCGCGGGCCGGCAAGGACGCGCCGGGGGTCGATCCCGGCGGCTGGTATTCGAAGGACATCTTCTGCGTGTTTGGACAGATTGTGTCGGGATTGGCACGACTGGCCGCGGCCACGGGCGACCCGGCCTGTCGGGACAAAGTGAACGCGCTCGTGGACGGCTGGGCCGAATGCGTCGAGCCGGACGGCTATTTCTTCCTGGCCCGCACGTCGAACTCGCCCCACTATGTCTATGACAAGATCGTCGGCGGCCTGACGGATGTATATCTCTACTGCGGACATGCCGACGCGCCCGGGCATCTCGCCAAGATCACCGACTGGGCCGAGAAGCACCTCGACCGCAGCCATGCCTATGACGCCAACGGCGGCTACGACACCACCGAGTGGTACACGCTCAGCGAGAACCTTTACCGGGCATTTCTCGCCACGGGCGACCGGCGCTACCGCGATTTCGCCGAGGTATGGGAGTTCACCAATTACTGGGACATCTATGCGCGGGGAGACGATATCTTTGGTCCCCACTGGAATGGGAAACCCGTCAACGCCTATCACGCCTACAGCCATGTGAACACGCTGGGCGGCGCGGGCATGGCCTTTCTGGTGAAGGGCGAGGATCGCTATCTGCGGACCATCGTGAACGCGCACGACTACCTGACCGCGAACCAGTGCTACGCCACGGGGGGATACGGACCGAACGAGCAGTTCCTGCCTGCGGACCGTTTGCTGGCGGCCCTGCCGGAAACGCACAACACCTTCGAGACGCAGTGCGGCACCTGGGCCGCATTCAAACTCTGCAAGTACCTGATGCAGTTCACCGGCGATGCACGCTACGGGGACTGGATGGAACGTCTGGCCATCAATGGCATCGGCGCGAGCATTCCAATGACGACGGACGGGCGCGTGTTCTACTACTCCGACTACAACCCGCACGGCGGCGAAAAACAAAACCATCCCGAGGGTTGGACCTGCTGCACCGGCACCCGCCCCATCGCCGCGGCGGAGTTCAACCGCCTTGCCTACTTCCATGACCGGGATTCATTGTGCGTCAATCTGTATATGTCCTCGACGCTCGCCTGGAAACGTGATGCGGGGACCGTGACAGTGAATCAGGAAACGCGTTTCCCCGAGGACAAGAACAGCACCCTGGTTCTGTCCATGGACAAGCCGCAGCGCTTCGCGCTCAAGCTGCGCGCGCCCGAATGGCTGTCTTCGCCCATGATCGTTTCGGTCAACGGCGCGCGCGTGAACGCCACACCCGATGCGAAGCATTGGGTGGTCATGGACCGCGAATGGCAGAACGGCGACCGGGTCGAGGTCCGGCTGTCGATGTACTTCCACTATGCGCCCCTGCGCAAAGAGGCCGTCTGGCCCTTCGCCCTGTGCTTTGGCCCGGTGGTCCTGGCGTTTCGCGACATCAACCGCGCGGAAACGCAGACGCTCGCCGCGGGCGAGCCGGGTACCCTGCTGGAACATGTCCCCGGCGAGCGGCTCACCTGGCGCATGAAGAATGCGTCGCACGCGACCGCGCGGCCGTTCTATGCCTGTCGGGAGGGCGAACCCTACACGCTTTACCTCGACCCCACGCTGCCGCGCCGGGTATCCACCCGGGACATGCGGTTCACCGGCGCATGGAACGAGAACGGCACCTTCAGGTTCACCCGCGAAGTCGGCGTCACCGTCGAAACGGAATTTGAGGGAACGGCCCTTCGGCTCATTGCCCAGCGTTTTGACGATGGCGGACGGGCAGAACTTCGCCTCGACGGCAAGGTGGTGGACACGCTGGACCTGTACGGTCCCGGACGCGGGTTGCCCTTTGAATGGCGGCGTGACGGCCTTGCACCGGGAAAGCATAGCCTGAGCCTTTTCGTGACCGGCGAGAAGTCCGCTGAATCGAAGGACCACTTCGTCAATATCGTCGGCCTGGACATCAGCGAATAGGGTCCCGCCAATCTTGAAACACCATATCTTGTACCCCGGTTACACACGGGTTATTAAGAAGTTATCCACCGCCCTGCACAGGGCTTATACAGATATTTTCTGGAATTTGGCCCAAGATGCCGTCTTCCGGAAGGCGCACTTAAGTCATTTGTATACAGCATCTTAAGAAATAACGCCCATGGGAATGAACAAAAGCGTGCAAATTGCACGCCAAAGTTATCCCCCAGAGAATAAACCATTTTCACGAAGTTATCCACCGCCCGGCAATAGTTATCCACAGCATCAAACCACAATATCTGGAGGGTGGCCTCGTCCATGCGAAAGACGAAGTGCAGTGTTGGCGCGGGAATGGGTTGCATTGCCTGAAATGCGTGGGGTACCCTGTCGCTTGGAAGGGCAGGGGCATGCGTTGTCTTTGTTAAAGTAGAGATGATGAAAGCGCCAAACTGGAAAGCATCCATAGAGAAGGTGAAGGTCCCGGGCAATGCCCGCGTGTGGGCCTTGGGGGGCGCATGCCTGGTGATGCTGGCGCTGGCAGTGATGATGGTGCGCGCCTCCGGTTTCAGAACAGCTGCAGAAAAGGGGACGCTGCCCTCGGCGGGGACCATGCGTCTGGTGTCGGTGGAGAAGGTTGAGGAAAAGGGTCATGCCGAGGCCCGGCAGAACCTGTTGCCCGGAGGTGATTTCCGCACCTGGTGGGCCGGTGCCCCGGCACCGCAGGGGGTGACCCCGCCCGATCCCGGCGCGTCCAAACTGGAACGCGCCGACGGCATCTCCCAAATCTGGCAACGCCCGGAAGCCCCCGGTTCGATTACCCCGCGGATGCGGCTTGAGGCGGGCAAACTGCCTGCCGGCACCTATGAACTGGAAGCGCTCGCCTCCGGCAGCACCGGCGGCGCGGTGTCGCTTGGGGTCTGGGGCCGGTCCGGCGACAGCGGGTTTGAGCCCATAGACGACGATTTCATCACCATTCTGCCCGGTGCGGGTCAGGCGAAGCAGTATGCGCGCCGGTTCACGCTCGACAAGGCCGATGCTGTTGTGGTCAGTTCGCACGCACTTTTCGGCATGCTGCCCGACAGTAAAGTGGTGTGGCACACCGTGCGTCTGACGCGCGTGGGGGGCACGGGTTGATGCGCGCCATCCCACTCATGGTCCTCCTTCTCGCCGCAACCGTCGCGGTTTCCGGCGCGTTCGCCGCATCCGGCGGCCAGACACCATCCATGCCGCCCGCGGCGCAGGCCGCCACGCCAAACATGCCGCCCTCCGCACAATCGGCCACGCCGAACATGCCTCCCTCCGCGCAGGCCGTTACGCCCGGCATGCCGCCTTCCGCACAGGATGTCACCCCCGGCAGCCCGCTTTCGGGCGGACCGGACGGATCGGGCAAGTCAGATGCCGTGGATGTGTCGGAAAAAAACGCACCTGCGGCGGGCACCGTCAAGGCGATTCATGACATTGAGTTTGTGTGGGTGCCCGCAGGTTCATTTGTTCCGGGCTTGGAGGGCGGCGCGAAGACGGTGGTCACCTCGCTGGGCGGGCGTGAGGAATGGTTTTCCGATGAGTCTCCGCGCCGCAAGGAGCGCTTTGCCCACGGCTTTTGGATGAGCAAGACTGAGATTACCCGCCGCCAGTGGAACCGGGTGATGGGCAGCCAGCCGTGGGCGGAGCACAACGCCGATGACCAACTGGACGTGCCCGCCACGTGGATGGCCTGGAAAGACGCGGCCGACTTCGCCAAGACACTGGCGCAGGAGGATGAACCGGCCTACCGATTGCCCACCGAGAATGAGTGGGAATATGCCTGCCGCGCGGGTGCGGCCACCCTGTTCCCCTTTGGCGACGACCCCGCCGGGCTGGATGAGGTTGCCTGGTACCGCGGCAGCACGCCCAACGGAAAGCCCCACCCCGTGGCGGAAAAGAAGCCCAATGCATGGGGACTGTGCGACATGCTTGGCAACGCGTGGGAATGGTGCGCCGATTCCTACGGCGGTCAACCGGCCGGAGAAGGGGACGACCTGCGGGTTATCCGCGGCGGTTCGGTAAACCAGCCGGCCACTTTCACCCGCCCCACCGTCCGGCTCGGTCGGTCGGCCAAGGAGCCCGGCGCGCGAATCGGCTTCCGCGTCGTCCGCGAGCCCTAGAGCATATTAAATAAAACTGTGGCCATTTCTTCTCGCTTGTGGTATAAAGGGGACATGGCTACATTATCGCAAGACCTTCGAGAACGCATTGTGGCTGCCTATGACTGCGGTGACAGCACGCGCCAGCAGATAGCGGACCGTTACAACGTGTCTTTGGGCATGGTTAAGAAGCTTGTACAGCAGCGCCGGCTTACCGGAGACATTGCCGCCCGGCATCGATTCTCTGGAGCCAAGCCCAAGATTACCGCCGCGCACCAGCGGCAGCTCAACCGTTTGGTGGCGGAGCAGCCGGATATGACGCTTGAGGAATTGCGCGATGCCGTCGGCGTTTCCTGCACACCCCAGGCCATCCACTATGCGTTGGGCCGTATGGGGCTGTCTCTAAAAAAAAGGTTCTTCCGCGATTTGCGGGAAAGAATAAGGCATCAGTAACCTCCCTTTACACACAAGGGCCGACAATTCGGCAGGAGGTTACTGATGCACGAGAAGCATTATATTGCGGAACTGGGCGGGTGGCAAGGCTTTAAGGTG
>CAIJOU010000306.1 GCA_903822375.1 Candidatus Hydrogenedentota bacterium | reverse complement strand
ATCTCCAAGGCCTTCTGCGCGAGCATCGCGCCGGCGGCGCGGCACTCTTCCAGAATTGCCGGCGTTGGCTTGTACTGGGATTTAATCGGCGCGCGCAGGATGTCCCATTTGAGCGCCTCCAAGCCTTCCTGAATTGCCTCGGCCGAGCCCCGGCCCCAGCCGTAGGAGCCAAATCCGACCGCGGCCTTCGCCGTTGGCTTCAGCCCCTGCAGGTAGCAGAACACCGCGCCGAGCTGCGGCATCATGGTGCCGTTCAGCGTGGCCGAGCCTATGGCCACGGCGGCCGCGTCGAACACGTCCGCCGCAATGGTGGTAAGCGTGTTGCGCCGCACGTGAATCACTTTCACATGCACGCCCGGATGCGCCGCGCCCTCCTCGAAGGCGCGCGCCATGGCCGCCGTGCTTTCCCACATGGTGTCGTAGAGGATGATAATCTTGGGCTGGGGCTTGCCCGAAGTCCAACGCTTGTACGCGTCAAGAATCTGCGGGATGTGGCTGCGCCAGATGACCCCGTGCGAGGTGGCAATCATCTCGATTTCCAAACCGGCCACCGAATCCATCGCCTTCGCCGTCGAGTTGCCGTAGGGCATGAGGATGTTGGCGTAATAGGTCCGTGCCTCTTCCAGCACGGTGCCGATGCAGTTCTCGTCGTCGAAACGCTCCGTGGTGGCACAGTGCTGGCCGAATGCGTCCATGGAGAACAGGATCTTTTCCTGCCGCACGTAGGTGAACATTGACTCGGGCCAGTGCGCCATGGGCGTGTTTATGAACTCCAGCGTCCGCTTTCCCAGCGACATCACGTCGCCGGGCGCCACGATTTTCACCTTCCAACCGGAGGTGTCGAAATGCTTTTCCAGTGCCAGCAGGCATTTCTTGTTGCAGACCAGCGTGGCGTTGGGCATGGCGGCGAGCACCTGCGGCAGCACACCCGAATGGTCGGGCTCGGCATGGTTGCACACGACCCAGTCCACCTTTGCGGGGTCCACCAGCACGGACACATTGGCGAGCAGATCGTTGCCGAAGGGCTCCTTCACGGTGTCAATCAACGCGACCTGCTCATCGCGGATTAGGTACGCGTTATATGTCGTGCCCCGTTCGGTGTTGTAGCTGTGGAAATCGCGCACGGTCCAGTCCACATAGCCAACCCAGTCAATTCCTTCTCGCAACGAAACATGCATGGAATGCACTCCCAATGGATAGTGATGTTTGCCTCAACGCAGCCATGAACCCCGAAAAGGTCGGGTTAACGGCAACAACGACAGAACACGCCAAAGAGGCCGCGCATTTCCGTCGGGCGGAGCAACAGCCTAATCATGGCACGCCCCGATGTCAACCCGCCAGCATCGGGCAAGTCGTTCGAAACCATGGACAAAATGGACCTTATGGACGAAACGGACGGGAATACGGGTCGCCCGCACGGTTAACCCCACGGCAAACGCGGGGTACTTCACGTCCACGGCTTTCACTCCGCCGGGCACACCACGCGGAAGCCCACATTAAACACCGGTTGACAGGTCTCGTAGGAAATGCGGTAGTCCGCCGCCGCCCGGTAGGGCCGGTCATACCACGACCCGCCCTTTACGATGCGCCGATCCGCTTCGTCCGCCGACGCGGTCCATTCCCAGACGTTGCCATGCATGTCATACAGCCCAAATGGATT
>CAIJOU010000305.1 GCA_903822375.1 Candidatus Hydrogenedentota bacterium | reverse complement strand
CCCTCAACACCCCCATGGCAGCAATCCGGGTCGTTATCGCCCAACCAGATGCCCAAAACCTCGATGGCAGAGCGTCCAATTCTCGCAATGCCTGATCTGCTTCACCCAGTTGCAGCCAATATTCCGCCGCTTTGATCAGGAGTGAGGTCTTCAATGGCGGAGCTTCTTGGAGGTTGAGGGGTTTTGGCTTCCCGGATTGAGCGACACCAGGAACGGATTGATCGCTTGGTGGCTGGATTTCGACTGGCTGCATGATTCGTTTTGTTGTCATGCGTGGGATTATGAAGGGGAGGGTTGGACTTCTAGGGGGTAAGGGTGAAAAATGTGCTGGTGGGGAAAGGGGTTGGTTTGAGATGGGTTGAGGGAACGGACCAGGCCATTTCAAGGAGCAAGGAATTCCGGGCTCTTTTTTGGCTGTGGAGGTGGGGATGGTCAGAGCTCAGAATCTGGTCCAACTTGCGTTTCCTGGTCAAAGTGTGATTCTTCCCGACAGCCTTGAACGGCCTTGAACAGGAATGAAAACTGAGGGGTGGGGAAATGGCTGTGCGGTCGAAATTCAGAGGCTCACCGCGTCAAAACTTCTTCCCCAGTTGACCCAGGACGCGTTTTTATTGGGTGGCCGTGATGCTGACACCCCCCGGAAATATGCCAGTTGCGCGTTAGAAGTTCAGTCAGATCCCGCGCCACCGAAATCAACTTTGTGACACCCATGAACGTGGACAGACAAGGGTGAGCTTCCTTGAATGTGTTATGCGGCGATGTTATGCGAACACGGTGCCGAGGCTTGAAAAAGATGAGAAACCCTTGATTCTATTGGTCGGTATGAAGATGGTGCCCGCGACAGGACTTGAACCTGTACAGTGTTACCTACTAGAACCTGAATCTAGCGCGTCTGCCAATTCCGCCACGCGGGCATCGTTGATGAACAAGCACTGGCAGCGAGTAAGGGCATTTTCCAGGATGCCGCACCTGCCGCAGTACGTCAGCAACTGCTCTTACTATGCCCGAATCTAAGGAAACGGCAAGCGCATTCGTTAGCGCCGCATTTTTCTGAGCCTTGAAACCGAGGCGCTCCAAAAATGGCAACTGGCGCTACCCGTTCGCGCATCATGGCCTGGGGGGCTGGACGCGGTGCGGGTGAAGGCGGCGCTCAAAACTCATCGTAGGCGATTTGCGAGGGCGGCACGCCGAGACTGGCGAGCATCTTCAGGCAGGCCTTGATCATCTGGGGTGGCCCGCACAGGTAGTACTCCACCGCGCGGGGTTTTGCATGTGTTTTTAGGTGATGATCGCACACCACCTCATGAACCAAGCCACGATGGCTGGTCCAGTGGTCTGCCGGCAGCGCGGAGGAGAGCGCCAGGTGGAACCGGAAATTCGGGAACTTCGCAGCGAGACCCTCAAAGTAATCCTGGTAAAAGACCTCCTGCTTCGACCGGGCGCCGTACCAGAAACTCACCTTGCGGGCGGTCTTTTCCGTCTCGAACAGATGCGAGAGGTGCGCTCGCAGCGGAGCCAGGCCTGAACCGCCGCCGATGTACACCATTTCCTTCCTGGTGGGCTTGATGTGAAAGTCGCCGTAAGGCCCAATCGCGGTGACCGTGTCGCCGGGTTTGAGGCTGAACATGTAGGCGGAGCCGGCGCCCGGCGGGCAGTCCTGCCCCGGTGGCGGCGTGGCAATGCGCACATTGAAACGGAGGATGGATTCAGTCTGCGCATTGCAAGCCAGCGAGTAGTTGTTGCGGCGGCCGGCGGTGCGGTTGCTGGCGACCAAGCCAAAGACATG
>CAIJOU010000304.1 GCA_903822375.1 Candidatus Hydrogenedentota bacterium | reverse complement strand
CTATGTTCAAGAAGGCAGCGCCGCCACACCCGAGGGGCGATTCCTGCTTGGTGCTGCCGGGTGGTTCTTCTCAGAAGTGGACCGGTATTTCCTTCACTTGCAGCAGGTTGATTCTGAAGAGGAAGACTACTTGCCGGGCGGCCGCCTTGGGGCCGCTTTCATGGAACTGAGAATCCGTGTGGAGTCTCAGGCGCTGGCACTGGCGGCCGCCGCTACGCGCGCGAGGAGCATGGGGGGGAAGGCCAAAGCGGAAAAGCGCCGCGTCGGTCATGCCGGCATAGCCGATATGTGTAGGGAGATGATCCTAAAACCAACCAAAAAGACCGCTGTCTTTGAACAGGTTGCCGGGCAATTCGAGATTTCGGAGCGGCGCGTCCGCGCCATCACCTACGAAAAGTATCCAGAGTTGCGCGGCCCAAGTGGCCGAAAAAGAAAATCCGGCATCCGCTAAGCACCCCGCTAATTACCCACCATTACCCGTGCTAACCTCCTGTTGCAGTCGTTACGCAGACACAACCAAGGAGGTTGAACAGCATGGGTTTTTCCGATCTTATGACGCTGGCAGACGCGGGCCGTATTGTGCCCGGCGGACCAGTGAGCAGGGTGGCCGTCTGGTCATGGGCCAACCGCGGCATTCTCTCCACGGACAAGCGCCGGGTGCGCCTCGAGGTGGTGAAAGTGGGGCGCCGCCTCATGACCAGTCAGGAACAGCTTTTCCATTTCTTCAAGGAAGCTGGCCGGCGCGCAAACACTGAGGGCGCCGCCAATGGATGACATGACGCTTGCAGAAGCCGCCGACTTCCTCGGGAAGGATGGGCGCAAGCCTCACGTTGGAACCCTCTGGCGCTGGTGCTCGAAGGGTGTTCGCGGTGTACGGCTCCAATACAGGCGCTATGGCCGCACCGTGCGTGTCACGCGCGCAGCCCTGACCGCTTTCGGAGAAGCGCTGGCGGCCGCCGACATGGCGGAACCGGCACCCTCTCCGGCCATCCAGAAGCGACAGGAGACCGGCCGGGCCGCCAGGGCGCGGCGCACGGACGCCAACCGCAAGGATGACATTGCCGCGGCCGAAAAGGCATGGAGCAAACCCGCCCGGTGAAGGACTGGAAGCACTTCTACGAACGCGGGGAACAGGCGGAGATTGAAGCATGCCGGCTGATTGGGGGATGCCTTGACCCATTCGGCGCGATCTGGAACCCGGCGCGCGATTCTCTGAAAGCCCTGACGGGTGACCTTGACGACCTGGGTGGGCCGGCGCGTGATGTGCTGCGCATCTTTCAGGTGTACGGCGCCAAGGCCGGGACGGTGGCCGACGTGCTCGCCATCGCCCGGCGCCGCGGACTCGTGGTTGCCCAGGTCGAACCGTTCCTTGCGCAATGCCTGACCAACCCGACCATGGACGCCGATCGCGCCGTCGCCGTGGTCAATGACTTCCTTCGATACGCCGCCCGGTTGCGCCAGGTGGAGCGTCTTGAAACTTATCTGTGGTCCGGAGGTGGGGAGGATCTACTCCTTCCGGATGCCGGAGACAGTGACAGCGAATTATGCGGGGCGTCGCCCGGCGGGCCCTGTGGATGTGCACGAGGAATGAGCAAAGCATGAATGAGCAGACCGTATGAAACAACAACGGGTAGGAGAGACACTATGCTCATCACCATGAAATGCCACCCCGCGCTTGACCGGCGCGCCAGGGAGGCGCGCACATGGCACACGTAAGCACGAAGGAACTGCCGAAGTTCAAGCGGCTGTGCTTGGCCCTTGGCGTTTCTGGTCCCGCCACCCTTGGGCACCTTGAATACCTCTGGCAATTCACCCATAGCACGGTCAGTCCAGCGCGATGCCAGCACCCACAATTCCCTTCCGATGACATTGAGATGATCTGCGAATGGACAGGGGAAAGCGGGGTGCTCCTGGATGCCCTTCTCAAGTATGGGTGGTTGGATGACGACGGGGAAGGGCTTGTCTCCATACACGATTACTGGGACCACTGTCCTGTCTTCGTGAAAGACCGGTTCCGCAAATACGATGAGCGGAACAACAAGGATAATCCCGGACAGTCCCGGAATGTCCCGGACAGTCCGCCTAAAGGGAAAGGGAAAGGGAAAGGGAAAGGGAAAGTGGTAAATGTAAAAGCCGAAAATGAAATTGAAAACGCGCGTGAGGCGCGCCCGGATCCGGAGTCGGCGGATTCATGCGAATCCTTTTCGGGTGAAGGCAGCGGCGAAGACGGGGGAGAGGCACCGCCTGTAAGCGACTATCACGCCCTGATTCCCGAACGCTTGGGAGGCGGAACAAGATCCCTGGCCGAACGCGCTCTTGCCGTGTCGAATCCCAGTGAAAAGCGCGGGCCGGGGTGGTTGGAATGGTGGCGGAAAACAGAGACGCTCATGCTGTCCGATCGTGTTGGGGGGTATGGGGATTTCCTTGAATTCATCAAACACGAAGAGGATTCTTCGGACCCAATACAGCGCCAAATGAAGGAGCTTGGCGTAAACCCCGCGCCGGGAAAGACCATTGCAAAAAAGGGGTCTTCGCGAGAATCTGTGGGTAAAACTGGCTTAGAAAGTGGGCATCCGGGT
>CAIJOU010000303.1 GCA_903822375.1 Candidatus Hydrogenedentota bacterium | reverse complement strand
CTAGCAGTCTGTGGTAAAAGCCAGCCGAGCCGACAGTATGGTTATAGCTATTAATCTGTTCTTATGATACAATGGGCGCGTGGTCAACGTGGGAGACGGCACGCATGGCAATGGGACGCGCAAACAAAGGACAGCAGGAAACCTTGTGGGTGGAGACGGGCGCCCTGGCGCGGACTCCGGGCCATCCGTTTTACGAGAAAGTCGGGGCGCTGCTGGCCAAACACGGCTTCGGGGGGATGGTTGAGGGCGAGTGCGCCCAATACTACGCCGACGGGGTTGGACGGCCCAGCATTCCGCCGGTTGTGTACTTCAAGGCGCTGTTCATCGGGTTCTTCGAGGGCATCGACTCGGAGCGTGGCATCGCATGGCGGGTGGCGGATTCCATGGCGCTTCGCGCGTTCCTGGGATATGCGCTGACCGAGGCGACGCCGGACCATTCAAGCCTGTCCCGGACACGGCGGCTGATGTCGGTGGAGACCCACCGCCTGGTCTTCCAGTGGGTTCTGGAGGTGCTGGCCAAAGAGGGCCTGCTTCGGGGCAGGACGCTGGGGGTGGACGCGACAACGCTGGAGGCCAACGCGGCGCTGCGCAGCATTGTCCGGCGCGACACGGGGGAAAGCTACGAGCAGTTCCTGACCGGACTGGCCACCGCCTCCGGCATCGACACGCCGACCCGGGAAGACCTGGCCAAGATAGACAAGAAACGGCCGAAGAAGGGTTCCAACGGCGATTGGACGAACCCCCACGACCCGGACTCACGCATCACGAAGATGAAGGACGGGCGCACCCATCTCGCGCACAAAGCGGAACACGCGGTGGACATGGACACGGGCGCGGTGGTTTCTGTGACGCTTCAGCCCGCCGACCGGGGTGACACGCAGACGGTGGGGGCGACCGTTGACGAGGCGCGCCGGAACATCCAGAGAGTAGCCGCCAATCCCCGGGCGCGGCGCAACCTTCGGCCGATGCGCGAGGTGGTCACGGACAAGGGGTACCACAGTAACGACATCGTGCGCGACCTTCAGGAAGCCGACCTGCTGACCTACATCAGCGAACCCAAACGCGGTCGGCGCAACTGGAAGGACAAAGAGAAAGAACGCGAGGCGGTGCATGCCAACCGGCGGCGTGTTCGTGGCATACACGGTAAGAGGCTGCTGCGTCGGCGCGGCGAGATTGTTGAACGCAGCTTCGCCCACTGCTACGAAACGGGAGCCATGCGGCGAACCCACCTGCGGCATCACGAAAACATACTCAAACGGCTGCTGATTCACGTGGGCGCATTTAACCTGAGCCTCGTTTTCCGGCATGCAATCGGGTTCGGAACGCCCAGGGGACTGTATGACGGGCTGAAAAGGACGGAAAGAACGGCCAAGGGCCCGCTTATGGACGCACTGTGCGCCCTTGGGCTCGCCATCGTGGCTCATGTCCGGTTCTGGTACTGCCCCAATTCACGGGAAATATCAAAAGCACTTGGTTGGCGTTTCTTAGACTGCCATCCTCAAACGGAGGCTTTTACCACGGCCTGCTAGGGTTATGTGCATTGAACCCGCCGGGGGCAGAGGCAGATCATTGCCATAGAGGTCCATCACCCGCTCAATAGTGCCCCCGCCGGGCAAACTGACCTCCGGCACCTTCAGCACCCCCAACCCCAGCGGTCCCTTGGGCTTGCGGGTCCACAGCGCCCACACCTCTTTCCCGTCCGGCAACGAGAACGCAAACGCCTCCACAAAGGGCCCCAAGTCTGCGGAATGCTCGAACTGCGCCCCCGCGAGCGTCAGCGCCGTTGTCGCCAGGGCGTCGTAGGCGGGCTTGGGCGACAAATCACGATAGAGCACGCCAAAGTTCTGCTCCCCGTCGTCGCGGTCGGTGCCGTCATTCACAAAGTCGTAGTTGATGACCACGTCCACCCCTTCGGCAAAGAGCGTAAGATAAGTGCGCGCCAGCAGCCCGCCCTGGTCCTGTTCGGACACTCCGCCGTCGGAGGTCTGAAAACCCACTTCCGACACCCACAGCGGCAGGTTCAAACCGCGTTCGGCGAGCAGGATGCGGAGCTTGCGGATGTCCTGTCGCTCGTTGGCGGCATCGGTCGATTCATCCCCCGAGTAGGGATGAATGGAAAGCACATCCATGCAGGCGTCGCCGCCGGCGTCCAATACGGTGCGGATGAAATCGAGGTCCACCCCGGACGTCGCGCACCCGACAACCTTCGCGGTGGGGTCGGCCTGCTTGATGGCGGCGTAGGCAACCTTCAGCAGTTCGGCATAGGCCACCGGGTCGGCGCTGGGTGGCCAGAAATGGTCCAAATTGGGCTCGTTCCAAACTTCCCAGTAGTGAACCGAGTCGTGGTAGCGTTCCACCATGGATGCGGCAAACCGCCCATAGTCTTCCCGCTCGGCCGCGGTGGCCGGTCCATTGCCACCGGCAGACCACGGCGCGTCATAGGCCAGCAGGCCCAGTATCGAGATGTTCTTGTCTTGCAGAGACTGGACCGCATGGTCATACCGTTCCAGCGTGTCCGCATCCTGCACGCCCCGTTCCGGCTCAATCCACTCCCAATGAAATTCCTCGCGCGTCCAGTGAATCCCCGCATCGGCCGCCAAGTCCACGATCCTGTCCATCCGGTTGAAATCGTTCAGCGTCCGGTAAAGGTACAGCCCGCCGCCAAGACCAATCCCATGCGGCAGCACCGGCGGCGCCACCGGGCACCCCGTCAGAACACACACGACAATCACAGCCCCCACGACGGCAACAATCCCAGTCTTCATTAAGGCCTCTCTAATGAGCGTTCATACATCCATGTGTAAAGTGTGGGGCAGACATTCCTGTCTGCCGTTTCTTATTCTTCGCCCCTTGTCCTTTGTCCTTCATTTGCTGCCCTGCTTCTTCCGTGTCGATCCGTGTATTCCGTGGTTGTCTGTCTTCTGCTTTCTTCTTCAGACTTCAGCCTTCACACTTCATAATTCCCTCACGCTTTGCCCGGATAATTCGGCGAATACAGGAACGGCCCCGGCCGTTTCGCGAGTTGCCCGTCCTTGACGAACGGTTCCCCCCGTTCCGCAAGATGCTTGATGAGCCGTTCACGCCACTTCTTCACTTCGTCGGCATGCTCCGCCACTGAAACCAGGTCCGTGGTTTCCATCGGGTCTTTTTCGAGGTCGAAGAACTGTTCCGCGCCGTCAAATGCATGGAAGATGTATTTCCGTTTGCCGTCGGTGAGCCCGTTCCAGTGGTTGATCTTGTCGTAGCAGATGTCATGCTCCAGGTCGATGTACTCACGCCACGGCGCGCCGGGATCGCGCGCCAGCGACAGCAGGCTCCGTCCGTCGAGCTTCTCGCCCCCCGGCGCGCCCGCCGCGTCCATGAAGGTCGGCAGCACATCGCGCAGTTCGGTCGGCTTGTCGCACACCTGACCCGCCTTGCCGCCCATGCCTTTCGGACAGCGCAGCAGCATGGGGATGCGCGCCGAGGGTTCATACGCATAGGACTTGCGCCACAGGTTATGGTCGCCCGTCATGTCGCCGTGGTCGGCCGTGAAAACCACAAGCGTGTTGTCCAGCCAGCCCCGCTTGTCCAGCGTGTCCATGATGCGGCCAATCTGCTCGTCCACAAACGACACGTTCCCGTAATAGCCCTGCCGCGCCGTGCGCACCGCCTTCTCCCCCATGTCCCCGTGCCACACGGCGTCCGTATTGTCGCTGCGCGGCGCATACTTCCTGGACCACTCGGAATGCACCGCCGCCGGAATGGCCGCATCCTCATACATGCGCCAGAAGCGCTCGGGCGGATCATAGGGGCTGTGCGGACGGGCAAACGACACCTTCAGAAAGAACGGGTCCGCCTTGTCATAGTTTTGCAGGAAATTCACCGCCGTGTTGCCCATCCACGTCGTCGGATGAAGCCGTTCCGGCAACGCGTACGGCTTGGCGGTGTAGTCGTTCCAGCCGATGCCCGTGGCCCGGTAGTTCAGCGTGGGCGCCTCGGACAGGAACCACGAAAGATAGTCGCTGCGGAAGTCCACCGACTCCACCCGGCTCGACTCGTCCAAAATCATCTCGTGAAAACCGTGACCGCCGCGCTGCGGATGAAAGTGCATCTTGCCGATGCCCATCGTGTAATACCCCGACCCCGCCAGCACGCGCGGCATTTCAACGGGATACTCTTCGGCCACCTTGCCGTACCCGAGCATGCCGTTCCGCCAGGGTCCCAGCCCCGTAAGCAGCGCCGCCCGCGCGGGTGTGCACGTGGGCGTGCACGAATAGGCGTGTGAAAAACGCACCCCCTCCTTCGCTATGGCGTCCAGGTTCGGCGTCTTCACCACCGGATGCCCGTCCGCTCCCAGGCAATCCCCGCGAAACTGGTCCGCCATAAGAAACAGGATGTGAGGTCGCTCTCCCCCATTGGCCGCTTGTGCCCGGCCGATGCTGAAACACGACGCGGCGGCAACGCCGCCCGCCGCCGCCAAAAACGTGCGGCGGCTCATGGAATCGCTCGTTGCCATGCTGCGGACCTTTCTCCTTTGACGACGGTTTGCCCTTTGGCCTTCCTCATATTCTATACTCAGCACCACGAGCAAATGCATCCATGAGAACAACACCTTATCCATCATTGGAGTCCCACCCACCGCTACCGAAGACCTGCGAAACATCCAACCCATATATCCCATAACTCCCACGATTCCCATAACTCCCATTCCCTTGCTCCCAACACGAGGAATCACCCATGAAAAACATACTCCGCCCCGCACGCCTCCTGCTTTGCTCCGCCGTGCTGTTTTCCCCGCTATCGCCCGCACAGGAGCCTGCCTTTCCCTGGGCGAACCCCGCCGCGGTGCAGGAAGTGGCCGTCGGCACACGCACCGACGCCAACGCGGCCTGGTGGGGATTCAACGCCGAGGACGTGACCGACAGCCTTCAGGCGGCGATCAACTCCGGCGCAAAACGCCTCCTAGTCCCCTACACCGGACAGGAATGGGTCGTGCGGCCCATCATGCTGGCCGGCAACCAGGAAATTACCTTCGCTCCCGGCGTGGTGATTCGCGCAAAGAAGAATGAATTCCACGGCGGCGGCGATTCGCTCTTCACCGGCAGGGGCGTGAGCAATCTGACCATTCTCGGCTACGGCGCGACCTTCAAGATGAACAAGCCAGACTACCAGAGCGCCGACTACAAGAAGGCCGAATGGCGCATGACCCTCGATCTGACCGCCTGCACCAACGTCACCGTGGCCGGGCTGCACATGGATAGCAGCGGCGGCGACGGCATCTACCTCGGCTCCAAGGGCGGCGACCATCCCTACTGCGAAAACATCACCATCCGCGACGTGGTCTGCCTCGACCATCACCGCCAGGGCATCAGCGTCATCAGTGCGGTCAACCTGCTCATCGAGAATTCGGTGTTCAGCGGAACCAAAGGCACCGCCCCGCAGGCAGGCATCGACTTCGAGCCCAACGGTCCGCAGGAGCGTTTGTCCAACTGCGTGGTGCGGCGCTGCCAGTTTGACAACAACATTGGCGCGGGCATTGCCGTCTATCTTAACGCGATGAAGGGCGGCGCACCCGAGCCCATCTCCCTCCTGTTCGAGGACTGCGTCGTGCGGGGCAACGGCGAGGAGGGCATGGTCGTCGGCGCGCTCACACCAGACGGCCCCAAAGGCACCATCGAGTTCCGCAACTGCGTGGCCGAAGCAACCCGCCGTCCAGCCGTGCAAGTCTACGACAAAGCCGGTGAAGGCGCTTCGGTGAAGTTCACGCACTGCTCCTTCAAGGGCGGCACCGACGACAAGGGCCGCGAAGCCGTGCCGGTCATTTTCGGTATCCGCCGCACCAAGGACCCGGTCTCCTTCGGCGGCGTCGAGTTCGAAGACTGCCACGTCTACACATCCACTGACCAACCCGCCGTGCGCGTCATCCGCCGACAGGACAGCCAGGCGCTCACTGGCATAAAGGGAACGCTTTACATCCACAACGCCCACGAACCCATGCTGGAGACACCGGATAATCTCACGCTCCCGGACCTGAAACTGGTGAAGGCGGAATAGTGTAAGGCGCGACGGACGGTCGCGTTACAGAACCTGGTTCAGCACCGTCGGTCGCGGTCTGGAGCCCGCTTTAGCCTGCTTGTATTTATCCCGAAGGGATTATGGAGCAAAGCCCGGGGTTGGCCGGAGTCACGCGTTAGCGCGGCAAGGCCCACCCCGGGTAGCGGGCACGTCCCCCCACGTTCTCAACCCTGAAGGGGCATCCCAAGAGCGACATGGCGTCCGCACTCCCCGTCATGACTGCGGCACTCCGTCATGCCCGCGCAGGGGAGCCTTCCGAAAATGATGGAACAGCAAGATTGCCATTTCCGTCACCCCCGCGAAGGCGGGGGGCCAGGTTCTCGGGTGCCCCCAAGTTCCTGAAACTGGATTCCTGCCTGCGCGGGAATGACGGGATATAGGTTCTCCATTGTGGAGTGCGGGGGCAGAGCGTAGCGGCGACACCGCTTTGGCTGGCTCAGCGCGAAATTAGCCAAAGCGGCGTCGTTGCCGCCGCACTCCCAAGAAAGCCATTCCTCTGCACGCCTGCCCGGCATGAACCGGACAGGCGCGGGATTCGTCTAGGGCCGCCGCACTGTGGCCATGGCGGCCAGTCCGATTAGGCCAAGACCCGTGAGGAACATATCGCTCAGGCCTTTGGTGATGCCGGAAGAATGAAAAGCGCTCTTGCCGCCTTGGCATCCGGCGCAGCCGGTACCCTGATCCACGCCCAGTTCATCCGCGCTCAACTGCCCGTCACCGTCCGTGTCGAGTTCGCCGAACACGGCCTGCGTCAGTCCGGGAATCGCGGCGCTGGCCTCGGTGAAGGACAGGTTGCCGTCGCTGTTCTTGTCCGCTGAGTCGAAACCGTCGGACAACTGCTGCCGCGCCGTATCGGCATTCACGGGTTCGCCTTCCCCTTCCACCACAGGAGCCGGACCCATACTCACGACAATGCTCACCAGCGTGCCCGCGGGCAGTTCTGTGCCCGCTGGGGGACTCTGCGCCATCACGCTGCCCGCCGCAACGCTGTCGCTGTGCGCCTGCGTTATG
>CAIJOU010000302.1 GCA_903822375.1 Candidatus Hydrogenedentota bacterium | reverse complement strand
TCGGTGGCCTCCTGTTGAGGTTGTCGTTGGTGGTTTGAGCTGCTCAGCCCATCTTTGCAAAAAAAAGGCGTATTGTCAATAGATATGCCGTTGTAATATCAACAAACACAAACAGTTACAAAAACACGGGATCACTCAGATGTGGACAGTGGTTGTTGCATAGAACCCCCGGAGAATTTGCTTGACTGGATGCGGCAGCGGTGATAAAAGAGTGACTGCTTTGGGTAAAGGCCGATGCAACCAAGATTGAGGAGCGCCTCGTTTGCCAAGGGAAGAGGGGACTTTCTGAGGGGAAGACCAAGTGCGGTTGGCAGAGAGGGATGTTCCAATCGAAAGAGAATAACAAATAGAGCATGCGTTCCCTGGAACTGCAGCGACGCGGACGAAAGGCATGCAGTCATACTGGTATCCCCTGAACATGGAGTAAAAAGTCTTCCAACGAGTCATCATGAACCGTTGGCTCACCCGGAAACCACGAAAATGGGTCCCATGCACGACCCGAAAGCGTACGGTCTTGGGTCCCCCCTTGAGGGGGGCGGTCCCGCCGCAGGCGGGGCGGGGGGGGTATGCCCTCCACGAAGGCCCAATTCTCGGAGCAGGGACATTCCATGTGTATGCGCGGGCATACACCCCCCGGCCCTTCGGGCCACCCCCCTCCAGGGGGGACCAAGAATGCCCGCGCGCCCAAGAAATTTACGGAGCAGGACGATGTGTGCGGCATTTATGCTGCTTGCCTCAACCCTCGCACCCTGTGCAGAGCCCCCGGCGACATATGTCAATGTGGGATTGTACCCAGAGGGGACAGATGGGCCTTATAGAATCAGGGAGTTCAACTTTTCTGCAGATGCTTATCTGAAGTGCGCGATTGTACAAACAGACGCGGCTCAGGAAGACATGCCGGCACCATACTCCGGGTCTCTGGCTGTTATTCGAAATTACATTCGTTCAATGGAAAGCAAAGATTTCGACCTGTTCCTGAATGCGTGTTATCCAGAAAGTGCGTTCAGCAAGGAACGCAGCGAACATAGAGACCAATATCTGAAACAGTTCGCTTTTCTAAGCGGGCGGTTCAAAAGCGGGCCACGAATCGCACTGTCGCAGGGACTGCTGTGTGGCGACTCCGTCTTCTACCTGATAGTCCAGAGCGATGACAAGCAGCCGGGGGAGCCTCCTTATGCCGAGGTAATGAAGGTTAAACCTTGCGGTTCCAACGTATGGCATTGTGCCATAGGTGAATTTGAGCCGATGGCGCAGGTGGCAACTTTTGCCCTTTTTGGGTGTGTGGAGCACCCTGTTAAAGCACACCTTGATACGGAAGAGAATTACTGTGCAATTCCCCTTGTTGATTCAGAAAATGGGTGTTGTGCTGTTGCTTTAATGCTTCCATTGGATCCAGACGGCAGAAACGCCGGGGTAATACGCGCCGGGTATGACGCTTCGAAGCGTTTTGGCGAATACCTTATGGGGGTTTGTGAAAAGGGCAGGTTGGAGGAGGCTGACTTGGCGGTGCTGAAGGGTCTGTGCTCGGCACACGCATATGAGAAGGTTCTAAAGGGCATGGAACGGGAGAAAGAGTCCAACCCAAAGCAGGATCCGAACCGGTTCAAGACTTTTTGGAACTGCTTTGCCATTCCGTACAAAGTCGGTGTGGAGAAGGTTCTTGCCATTCCGGCTGGGGACTTTGTCTTTTTGCTGGCCATGGACAAAAATGAACGTATTCGTCAGTTCATAGTCAAGAAAGACAAAGACAATTATGTGGTTGCCGGTGCTGGGCACGAGAGTTTGGAAATGGCCCCGTTTCTGATGATCAGCGGAGTCGAGCGCAAAATCGTTGACTGTATCAAGAAGCATGGTTTCACCATCGGTCCGTGAGATTCCGCTGGGGTGCTTATCTAATCTTGACCAACCACAGCTTTGACGGCGCGGGCAGCGCCCCCTCGCGGGGGCGGTCACGGTTGGCGCCAAGTGTTTCCCACTGGAGCAGGAATCGCGTGTCCTTCTCCGGACAGGCACCCAAGTCTTCGGAACGGCGTATCTGCATGCCTGGGAAATCGCTTTCCAACCGGCCCAGTTCGACCGGAATGCGGCTGGGAACCTGGGCCATGCCCACGGGCTTGAGCGTCGCCTCATCGAGTTTCCACGTGCCGCTGCCGCACTTGGCGTTCGAGAAGGGCTGGAGCAGGAAACCCTCTTCGGCGGGCGACACGGGCGACACGCCGACTTCGAACGGGATGGCGCCGCCGCCGCTGAATTCCCATCGGTAGTCCCAATCACTGGCCTGCTGAATATTCCATTTTCCTGCTTCCAGCCGCGCGTTGAAGATTTGCGTCTTTCCGGCGGCGTCATACTTGTGGTAACTCACAATGGGCCGCTTCTGGTGGTCAAAGCCCACCTTGGTGTTGCCGTTGATCGCCCCGCCGCCGGGCGGCACGGGGTCCACCACCACGCCTTTGGTGTCGATGGTGATGGGCAATTCCAGCGCCTCGCCCGCAGCGTTCTCCCAGTGGATTAAATCCCTGCTGCGCGCATAGGACACGTCATGATTGGTCTCGCAGGCGGGCGTGTTGCGCCAGACCCAGCAAAGATGGAAGCAGCCGTCCGGTCCGGGGATCGGCCCGTTCAGATAGGCGTTCATCTTACCGTTGCCCGCGCACAACGGCGTGTCCAGCAGGCGGTGCCAGGTCCGGTCGGCTGTGTCGTAAACGTTGTAGAGCTGGTCACCGTTGCCGCTCGAGCCGTCACGGTAGGTGAAGATGAGCTTGTCCTCGGCGCCCTTGAAGAAGGCGGGATAGGTGACCCGGCTTTCCCGCAGGCCCGTCATGGGCGCGCGTTCAAACGTGTCGATATTCAGCGGCTCCTTTGTACGGAAATACACCAGCGGTCGCACGTGCATGTTGCCGCTCACATGAAGACCGTCCGTGCCGTCGACGGCGATGGTAACGTAGTTGTGGCTGTCCCACCCGAGGTCTTCCGGAAGCCGGGCGCGGTGCCAGTCCTTTTCGTCAAGTTTTCGCGCCGCCACGGTCATGTGCCGTTCGGCGTCGTAGTAGGCGGCGAACTGACGGCCTCCCTGGGTGAGCAGCGCGAACCCCACCGGATGACCGGACCAGACCTTGTCCACTTCGATCTTCTCAAGCACGCGCGGGGAGGACTCCGCCCATGCGGGGACCAGCACCGGAAGAACGAACAGCAGGATTGCCAACTTCGATAATTTCATGGACAGCCTTTCCAACTATTTGCGGGAGCGCAGACGCACGGCCGGACTTTTCGTCTTTGCCGCCGCCGCCATGGCCCGTTCCCAGACGACCGCAAACTGCGCCGCCGCGGCCTGGATGCTGTATTGGCGCTGATATAGCCGTTGCGCGTTGGCCGCGCGTTCCCGGGCAGCACCATGCCGGTCCAGCGCCTCCTCAAGGGCGTCGCGCAACGTATCGTCGTTCTCCGGATATACCCAGCGAACCACTTCCTGCCGGGCGAGTTCATCCGGACCGGCCGGGTCGCCCACAATCACCGGCGCACCCGTCGCAAACGCCCGGGAGAGAATGAAGGGGTCCATGCCGTAACCGGGCACGGGAATCATCACAGGCCAGAACAGCGCCGCGCTCCATCGTTCCGCCGGTCTGTCCGTGATTAGGTCGCCTGGCAGGTCAGCGCGCAGCGCAAGTTCCGCGGGGGTGGGTCGCGCTTCATCGTCGGGGCGACCCGCCCAGAGCACCCTGCGGGCCTCCGGCCGGTTGTCCACGAGGCCCTCGCCCTCAAAGCCGCCTAGAAAGGTCGCCCGACCCTCAAGCATGCGGTCCACGCGGGGATTGCCGGTGGTCCAAACGGCAACCTGGTCCGCCATCCTTGTCACGGAACCCCTGTCGTCCACATCCGCCCTGGTGAGGTCGAGCACCATGCCCTCGCCGTATTCAGCGGCCGTTGCCAGACCCAGCCCAAGGACTTGCGGGTGCGTGCCCACACAGACCACCATGCCGCCCGCGACCGCCGCCAGACGGTCACGGTCGTCCCGTGGGCGCCCCCCCTCCACGTCCACAGCGGCAATGCACTGCTCCTGCACGTCGAATCCGGCGGCACGAAGGGCTGCGGCCAGCGCCCTGCCGCGCGGGCCGTCTCCCGGCCGATCGTCACAGAACAGCACCGTCACGCGCCGGTGGGCGCCCCTGCCGGGCCCCGCCAGCCCCCCGGCATAATGACTTCGCACATTCTCCGCAACAGCCGCCTCGGTGAATGCGTCCCGGTCGCGCTGGGTGTCGGTAAGCTGTCTCCACGCGGTGTTGCGCCGGTACAGCGCCAGGTAGCGGTCCACGTAGGCCGGGTCCTGCGCGAAGCTGTACTTGAGCGCCAGGTCCCAGTCCTGGCTGCGTGGAAGGGATTCGGTGAATCCGCCGAACAGCCGGGGCAGTTCAGCCCGGTGGAAGAAGCTGTTCAGGTCGATAAAGTTCTTCTCGGCAAGCCGTTCATAAGAGAATTCAAGCGTGCGCCCCGATCGCAGCCGCAACTCCCCGCCGGCATCCACCTCCGCATCGACATAGCGCGCGAAGGCGCACCAGCGGCCGCGCTGCTCTTCCAGCGTGCGCACCATGGTCTCCAGATAGGCCGGATGCCACAGGTTGTCCGTGTCAATATAGGCGATGTACTCGCCGCGCGCCTCAAAAAGGCCCCGGTTGCGCGCAAGGGCCGCTCCGCCGTGCGCCAGCCGAAGTGCCCGGACCCGCGCGTCGCCCGCCGCGCAGGCCACGTCCGCCGTGCCGTCTTCGCTGCCGTCGTCGCAAACGATCAATTCCCAGTGGGGCCAGGTCTGGTCCATCACGCTGCGGACCGCCTCGGCAACCACTGCGGCGCGGTTCCACGCGGCCATGACCACCGTCACCAGCGGCGGGTCGGCGGAGGGCATATCCCGCCGCGCGGCAGCCAGCCGCCCCTCACTGGCGCGAAAGGCCGCGCCAAAGGCCGGCCACACGCCCTGTTCGGCCAGCGGGAGCACCAGCTGATGGAAGCGTGACTTCCGCCACGCCTTCGGGGGAGGCGACACGGGCGGAACGTCGCTTTCCCCGGCATGTCCCGTTTCTGGAAGCGCTTTCCAGCGGCGGAATCGGGCCATAACCACGGTGGCATCCTCCGTGGGCATGCGAAAGCCGGGCTTCTTCAGGCCCAAAGCGCCGGTCAGACGGCGCAATGCCAGGCCGGTCCGCCACCAGGACGACCCTGCGGCACGCAATATCTCCCGGTGCATGGCCGGGACCAGTTCGGTGAGCCGGGCAAGGCCCGCCTGCGCCGCATTTTGGTCCAGGGTCCCCGCCTCCAGCCGGTCCAGCAGGTCCCGCTGCAGTAGCACCGCCTCCCCGCGCCATGCGGCCACCTGCCTGAGCGGTCCATCGGCCCCCGCCCGTGCCGTGCGCAACCACCCCCCCAGACGCCACCACCACAGTGAATCCATTTCCGATGCGGCGAGACACAGGTCTTCCAACCATTCGGAGACCTGCAGGGCCTCCTCCAGCCAGTGTGCGCGCGCTCCCGCGGAAAGGGGCGTGCGTTCGAAATTCTCCGATTGATTCTGTGCCATGCAGACTTCCTGACAATATAATAAACGGTGACTGTTTAGCCGATTGGCGCGGGTTGCCTTGTCCTTCTCTTGCTCTTGCTCCTGCTCTTAATCTTGTTCGATTTAGTGAGGACAACCCATAATTCACAAACTGGAACAAGAGCAAGATTAAGAGCAAGAAGACCCTATGCGCCGGTCGGCTAAAGCGTTACCAAG
>CAIJOU010000301.1 GCA_903822375.1 Candidatus Hydrogenedentota bacterium | reverse complement strand
TCGGTGGCCTCCTGTTGAGGTTGTCGTTGGTGGTTTGAGCTGCTCAGCCCATCTTTGCAAAAAAAAGGCGTATTGTCAATAGATATGCCGTTGTAATATCAACAAACACAAACAGTTACAAAAACACGGGATCACTCAGATTTCCCTATTACGGAATCGGTGCTTCTCGCCCATACTTGCAACATACGCAGTCCCCCATTGTGCGCAAACCGGCGCAGCCCCCTGGGCAGGAAGTTCCGGTTAACCCCACGGGAGTCCACCCATGAACATGCAAGACCGAACGGCCAGGCTTGTGTCTGCGGCCTTTGCCCTCCTGTTCCTGCTGCAGTTGCCGGGCTGTGTTGTGGAATGGCCCATCGCCAAGGATGTGTACACCACCGCCGAACAGCAGGTGCTGCCCGTGGCGCTGCCCGCGGACACGCCGTCGGTCAACCCGAAAGATGCGGTGCTGTACGCGGCGTTCGGGTACAGCGCCTGGCACACCGGGCCCGGCACCGATTACAGTGCCGACTCCGCGACGGCGCAGCCCTATGACAAGCGCGCCGAACTGGCGCCGGCCTACAAGAACGCGGCCAACGCCGCGGACCTCCTGTCCTTCTTTGCCATCACCGACATCCACATTACCGACAAGGAATCGCCTGCCCAGGCGATCTATCCCGGTTGGAGCGCCCCTCCGGGCTCCCCGGCCCTGATGAACTCGTCCTATTCGCCGATCATTCTGTCGACGACCCAGGTGCTGGACGCGGCCGTGCAGACCGTCAACGCGCTGAACAAGAAGGCGCCGCTCGATTTCGGCATATCCCTTGGCGACAACATTAACAACACGCAGTACAACGAACTCCGGTGGTTCATTGACGTCATGGACGGCAAGGTCATCGTCCCCAGTTCGGGCGCCCACGCCGGCGCCGAAACCATTGACTACCAGAAGCCGTACAAGGCCGCCGGTCTCGACATACCCTGGTACCAGGTTCTGGGCAATCATGACCAGTATTTCACCGGTCTGGCCTACGAAACCAAGAAGACACGGGATGCCCATGTCGGGGACACCGTCATCAACATGGACCCCAATGTGCTGGCGGAGGGCTGGAGCCCCGACACCACCGGGTGCTACATGGGCGTGGTCGACGGCACGACACCCTACGGGGACATTATCGGCGCGGGGCCGACGGCGCTGTTTCCCGCTCCCCCGACCGTCGTCGCCGACAAGGACCGCCGCTCCCTGAACACCCCCGAATCCACGAGCAAGAACTGGATGCGCGAGTTCTTCCACACCACCTCGAAACCGATCGGCCACGGCTTCTCGCGGGAAAATCTCGCCAATGACTTCGCCTGCTACACCTTCGAGCCGAAATCAGGCATACCGATCAGGGTTATTGCGCTGGACGACACGGACAAGCCCAGCATCACCGAGACCTCCCAGAGCTACATTGGCGGCGGCGGTCTTGATCAGGCCCGTCGCGACTGGCTGCTCAGTGAACTGCAGAAGGGTCAGGATGACAACAAGCTCATGATCCTCGCGGTGCACATCCCCATGTTGCCCCTGAAAACCCTTACCACCACCGACCCCACCGATGTTGCATCCGCTTTTGCCCATGTTGAGGAGGAACAGGCGCTGATCACCACCCTGCACAACTACCCCAATCTGCTCATGGTGATCGCGGGGCACCGCCATCTGAACACCGTCACGCCCAAGCCCTATGACCCGTCCGTGCAGGGCCAGGGCCCGGAAAACAGTTTCTGGGAGGTGGAGACCGCTTCGCTGCGCGATTTCCCGCAGCAGTTGCGCACCTTCGACATTCGCCGCAACGCGGACAACACCGTTTCCGTCTTCGTGACCGATGTCGATCCTGCGGTGGTCGACGGGACACCGGCGGCAAAGTCACGGGCGTATGCGCTTGGCCTCAAGCGCGCGCTCGACGGTTCGCCGGAAGGTCTCGCGGACGAGTCCTCCGGGGCGTACAACGCCGAACTGATCAAACAGCTTACCCCGGAAATGCAGCACATTATCGCCAACTGCGGAACCCCCATCCAGTAGTGTGCGAAGTCTTGCGGAGCAAGGCGGAGCGCACCGGCTCAAACCGGGAGCGTCGGCATCCCTGCCGGCGTATCCGGGGACGAGCCGGTGCGCTCTGCTTCTTTTGGTGAACCTCGCAAATACAGCCGGCGGGACGCCGGCGCTCCCAGTCTCAATACATCCCGTGCGGGTCGAGGTCTATCTTTAGCCTTACCTTGTCGCCGGGGTGTTCCTGGGCGAAGCGGTCGCGCGCGGCGCGGGCAACGGCGTTCACGTGGGCGCTGCTTCTTGAGAACGCTGCCAGGTTCCAACGGTAGAACTTGTTGACGCGGCGCACTGCGGCGGGTGCGGGACCCACCAGTTCGACGTTGTCCAGACCGTGCTCGCGCAGGTGCGCCTGCAATCCGTTGCGCAGGCGGAAACTCTCGCGTCCGGCCAGTTCGGCGTCCTCGGATTCGATGAGGAAGTGGGCCATGCGGCGAAAGGGTGGATAGCCCGCCTCGCGGCGCTTCTCGATTTCCTTCTCGTAAAAGGCGGGGTAGTCGTGCGTCGCGGCGGCGGCAATGGCGTAGTGCTTGGGGCGGTAGGTCTGAATGAACACCTCTCCGGGCTTGTCGCCGCGGCCGGCGCGGCCGGCCACCTGCGTGAGCAGTTGAAAGGTCTGCTCGGCGGCCCGGAACTCGGGCAAGGCCAAACCGCTGTCGGCGTTGATCACGCCGACCAGCGTGACGCCCGGATAGTCATGCCCCTTGGCAAGCATCTGCGTGCCGATGAGGATGTCGATCTCGCCCTTCGCAAAGCGGCCCAGGATTTTCGCGTGCCCCCCCTTGCCGGCCGTGGTGTCGGCGTCCATGCGCTCCACGCGCGCGCCGGCGAAGGTGTGCATGAGGTGGTCCTCGGCCTTCTGCGTGCCCAGACCGAGGAAGACCAGCGGCGCAAAGCCGCACTTGTCGCATTTTCCGGGGTGTCCGCGCTCGGCGTTGCAGTAGTGGCATTTCAGCACGCCGCCGCTGCTGTGGTAGGTCATGCTGACCTGGCAGTTGTCGCATCCGGCGATCCAGCCGCACTGCGGGCACAGGACCACCGGCGCAAAGCCGCGCCGGTTGAGCAGCAGGATTACCTGCTCCCTCGCCGCGACGCGCGCGTGGACGGCCTCCTCCAGCGCGCGGGACAGGACGATGGGGCCGCTGACCTCGCGCGCCTCCTGGCGCATGTCCACCAACTGCACGGCGGGAAGCACGCCGCGCGTGGCGCGCTGCGTCAGGTCGAGCCGCACCGACTTGCCCGTCTCGGAGTTGTGGTAGGACTCGACGGACGGCGTGGCCGAGCCGAGCACGCACACGGCGCGCTGCGCGCGCGCCCGCATGATTGCCACGTCGCGCCCGTGGTAGCGGGGCGACTCGCCCTGCTTGTACGAGTTGTCGTGCTCCTCATCGACGATGATCATGCCCAGCCGCGGCAGCGGCGCAAACACGGCCGACCGCGCGCCCACGACGATGCGCACCTCGCCGCGCTGGGCGCGGCGCCACTCGTCGGCGCGCTCGCCGTGGCTCAGCCCGCTGTGCAGCACGGCAATGTCGCGCTGGAACCGCGCGTAGAAGCGGCCCACCGTCTGCGGTGTGAGAGATATCTCGGGAACAAGGATAATCGCGTCACGGCCGAGCGCGAGCACGCGCTCGATAGCCTGCAAATACACTTCCGTCTTGCCCGACCCGGTGATGCCGCGCAGCAGGAAGGTCTGGTAACGTCGTGCCCCGGCGGCCGCGCAGATGGCGTCGAACGCCGCGCGCTGCTCCGCGTTGAGCGGATGTTTCTCCGCCGATTTCGGGTCGGCGGTCATGTCGGGCGCGCGGTACAATTCGCGCTCGGTGCGCGCGATGAGCCCGCGCTTCTCCAGCGCGGCAAGGATGGCACTGTCAACATGGTGCTTGTCGTAGAGTTCCGTGGCGGCCCGTTCGGGTTTGCCGTGCAGCAGATCGAGATAGACGGCGGCCTGTTTGGGCGCGCGCCGCTGGAACGCGGCAAGCGCCTCCGTTTCGGGCACCTTCGCCTCGACCAGCCGCGCCCAAGTCTCGGTGAGCACGGACACACCGGGCGCGCCCGAGTCGGTCTCGGCGGCCAGCACGCCCCGTTTCACCAGCGCCAGCAGTGTGTTGCTCAGCGCCTGCCCCCCGGCGGCCGCGCCAAGCTGGCGCGACGTCAGCGGCCCGCGCGCGCGCAGCGCGGCGAGCACGGCGGTCTGCTTTTCGGAAAGGCGGCCCGGATCGCCGTCGGGATCGACGATGCGGTAGCGCACGCGCACTGCCCCCTTCACCCCGGCGGGCAGCGCGCATTGGAGCGCCTCGCCCCAGGCGCAGCAGTAGTAGTCCGCGATCCACCGACACAGCGACAGCATCTCGGGGGTGAATACGGGCTCGGCGTCGGGCAGGTCCACCAGCGGCTTCACCTTCTCCACCGCGGTGCTCTGGCTGACGGCAACGATGTAGCCCGCCTCGATGCGGTTGCGCATGGGCGCCAGCGCGCGCATGCCCGGCCGGGCGCGCTCGCGCAGCGATTCAGGCACGGCATAGGTGAACGCCTGGTCCACGGCGAGTGGAAAGACAATATCGGCGAAAAGCGGCGGGCTCATGGCAGGTTGCCGAAAAACTGTGGGGCAGGCGCTCTCCATTTTGGAGTGCGGTGGCAAAGCGCAGCGGCGACACCGCTTTGGCTGGCCTCACGCGCGAATTCAGCCAAAGCGGCGTCGTTGCCGCCGCACTCCAAAATATGAGGCACCCCGTATTCCATGGAAAGAAACCCGCGCCTGTTAGGCCAATTGAACGCCCCCATTAGCCTACCACAGCGGGAGGGAGACCGTCATCCCGCCGCGCCGGGTCTCCCGTCTCTGGTACAATACGCCGTCCCGCCCAATCCGCAACGTTCCGACACGCACGAGGTTAATCCCATGCCCTACAGCGGGTTCCATTGATGGAGCCGTTCACAAACAGACACCTCCCCAGGGGGGTGATGATCATCTACGAGGACAAGGACATCCTGGTGGTGAACAAGCCCGCGGGCCTGCTCACCATGGGCACCGACCGGGAGCGGGTCAACACGCTGTACTTCAGCCTGACCGACTACGTGCGCAAGGGCAACGCCAAGTCCCACAACCGCATCTTCATCGTGCACCGGCTCGACCGGGAGGTGTCGGGCATTCTCGTCTTCGCCAAGACCGAGGCGGCCAAGTACTTCCTGCAGGACCAGTGGGACGCGTCGGAAAAGACCTATCTTGCCGTGGTCCATGGGGAACTGGTGGAAAAAGAGGGAACGATCAGCTCCTACCTGACGGAGAACAGCGCCTTCGTGGTGCATGCCACGGCCGACACCCGCAACGGAAAATTCTCCCAGACGGCCTACAAGGTGCTCCGCGAGACGCGCCTTTACAGCCTGCTGGAAATTCGCCTGCTCACCGGCCGAAAGCACCAGATCCGCGTCCACCTGGCCGACGAGGGACATCCCATCGTGGGCGACAAGAAATACGGCAAGGCGGACCGGGACCAGAAGCGAATGGCGCTTCACGCCGTGGCGCTGAGTTTTCCGCACCCCCACAACGGACGGCCCATGACCTTTGAAAGCAAGGCCCCGGCCCATTTCAACCACCTCCTCGGCGGCGCAAGCGGGGACGAGCGAATCAAGTAGCGGCCCTTGCCCAACGGGGTTGGATGTGGGACAATGGCTGAGGAGATGAGTTTATGCTTTTAGAATCCATTCTTATGCATGCATTGCCCGGCCTGCTGGTGCTGGCGGCCTTTTCCTCCGTGGCGGACGAACAGGCCGCTCCTGAGGCGAAGCCGGCGGCCGCCGTGCCTTCGGTGCATCTTACCCACACGGCGATGACCGCCGATTTCGACTTCTTGCTCTTCGGCGACGGACCCGACGCGGACCCGCAGTATCTCCGCGAGTCCGCCCAGGAGGCCTTCGACGCCATTGACGCGCTGGAGCAAACCATCAGCAACTGGATTGACGGCAGCCCGACGGCGGTCATGAACCGCGACGCGGGCGACAAGCCCGTCGTGGTCCCGCCCGAACTGTTCTCGCTGATGGTCACGTCGAAAAAATTCAACGAGGAAACCAGCGGCGTCTTCGATGTGACCGTGGGTCCGTTGCTGAAACTCTGGGGGTTCTACGGCAAGAAGGGCGGGCTGCCGTCGCCCGATGAGGTCAAACAGTCGCTCGAACTGGTCGGCATGAACCGCGTTCAATTGAACCGGGCCGACCATTCGGTCAAGTTTGAGCGCCCCGGCATGCGGGTCGATTTCGGCGGCATCGGCAAGGGGCTGGCCGTCGACCGCGCGGCGGCGATTCTCAAAGACAAGGGCATTCGCAGCGGCCGCATCAGCGGCGGCACCAGCAGCATCATCGTCTGGGGCTCCCCGCCCCAGGGCGGCGGATGGACCATCG
The DNA here is from genome assembly GCA_903822375.1 of Candidatus Hydrogenedentota bacterium. Taxonomy (GTDB): domain Bacteria; phylum Hydrogenedentota; class Hydrogenedentia; order Hydrogenedentales; family CAITNO01; genus CAITNO01. Next base: position 2,109 of record CAIJOU010000301.1, on the reverse strand, counting down.
ACATCCGCGACCCCTACGTCAGCGGGGAAGTCGCCCGGCCGCCGCTGGCCAAGGTCGTCATCCATGACGAGTCGCTTTCCACCTCGTCCAACAGCGAGAAGTACATTGAGATGAACGGAAAGAAGTACGGGCACATCTTCGACCCGCGCACGGGCATGCCCGCCGAAACGAACATTGTGAGCGCCACGTCCGTCGCACCCACCGGCACCGAAAGCGACGCCATCACCAAGGCCTTCTTCATTCTGGGCGTTGAGGGCGCAAGGGAATTCTGCAAGAAACACCCGCAGGACCGCGCCCTGCTGATCGTGGACCATGACGGCAAGCCGGAGGTTGTCAGAATCAATTTCCCGGAATAGCGGAATTTTAACAACGGACAGGCGGGGATGGGGAACTATACGCCCATGGAAGGTATCCATACGGTCGTCGGCCATGTGGCGGCGCTGAGCTAAAATCAGCCCGTCAGGGTCCGGCGAAAACGCACCAGGTCAGCCCGTTCTTCCCCCCCACGGTGCGGTTCGGTGAGAATGGGCTGCCGTTAGGGATATAATCGTCCTGCGGGGACCACTCCCCGAAATGAAGGAAGAGAACAACGACCCCGGCGCTCCGGCGCCAAAGGAGAATGCCCCGTGCCCAGCATGATGAGGTATATGTCGGTTCTGGCGCTTGCCACCCTTGCGGCCGTTTCCGCAACGGCCCAGCAGCCGCAAATGATTGTCATCCAGAAGACTCAGGATGCGCGCATTCCCGTCGCCGTGCCGCCCTTTGCCACCGCCGACGCCGGATTGCGGGCGGCGGCCGAGGAAATGGCGCAAACGGTCGCCGACGACCTGCTGTTCGCCGGCGCGTTTGCCATCATTCCGCACAACATGTTTCCGCCCAACTTCACGGGCTTCACCGCCGACCTGAAATCCATAGATTTCCCGGCATGGCGCGCCGCGGGCGCGCAGAACCTCGTGTACGGCATGGTCCTGCAGGAGGGCGGCCAGATTGTCGGCCAGTTCCGCCTCTTCGACCTCGTTTCCAACAACCAGGTCTACGGGCAGGAAGTGCGCGTCGCCCAGGGCAGCCAGCGTCTGGCGGCGCACCGCTTCTCCGAGGAGGTCATCCGCTATCTGGATGCAACCGCCGGTGCCGGCACCTCGGAAATCGTGTTCACCGGCATTTCCGGAAAGACGAAGGAAATCTACGTCGCCGACTATGACGGCGCCAACGCCAAGAAACTGACCGACCACGGCTCTGTTTCGATCAAGCCGAAGGTTTCGCCGGACGGCAACCAGATTGCCTACCTGTCCTATAAGGATCGGTATTCCTTCCTCTACGTTTTGGATCGGCGCACCGGCAAGTCCACCATCCTGTCCAAAGAGGTGGGGTTGAACTCGTCGCCCTCCTGGTCGCCCGACGGCAAGCGGCTCGCCATGACGCTCAGCAAGGACGGCAACACCGAAATCTACCTGCGCAACCCCGACGGGTCCAACCCGGTCCGCCTGACGCGCAACAAGGACGGCGACACCTCGCCGTGCTTCTCGCCCGACGGCAGCAAAATCGTCTTCGTCAGCGACCGTGCCGGCAAGCCGCAGATCTTCATGATGGATGCCGACGGCGGCAACCAGAACCGCATCTCCTTCCATGGCGGCAACGCCTATGACCCGGTGTGGTCGCCCGACGGCAAGAAGATCGCGTTTGTGTCGGAACTCAAGGGCGAGGGCTTTGAGATCTACGTGATGAACCCGGACGGCTCCGGTGCGACCCAGCTTACGCGGTCAAACGGCATCAACGAATCGCCGAGTTGGAGCCCCGATTCCCGGCACGTGATCTTCTCATCAAGCCGTGGCGGTGCCAGCGCGCTGTTCGCCGTCAACGTAACCACGGGCCAGGAAACGCGCATCCCCAAGATGACGCTGCCGGCCGAAGGCCCCTCCTGGGGACCGCGCCGCCGGTAACACCCCGCAACAATTCAGAGCATTCCCAATCAGGCGGTTAAAGTGCGGCCATCCGATTCAGTCGGATGGCCGCATTGAATTTCAGAGACGGAAGAGCCCCCTTCGGGCGCACGAATGTTCTGGGTCCCCCCTTGAGGGGGGTGCCGCGAAGCGGCGGGGGGTGTATGCC
>CAIJOU010000300.1 GCA_903822375.1 Candidatus Hydrogenedentota bacterium | reverse complement strand
TCCACGATTTCCTTGTCGTCGAAACCGGCGGCGCGGCTTTCACAAACCACCTCATTGAGGCGGATTAACACTCGGCGCCGGCAATCCTCCTTGCACTTTTCCTCGATGTCCTTGCTGACGAAAACGCCCATGCCGCGGCGCGTGTACAACAGGCCCATGACGACGAGATCACGGTACGCCTTGGACACGGTATTCGTGTTGACCTTCAGGCGCTCGGAAAGCTCACGGACGGCCGGAAGCTGATCGCCCGGCTTGAGGCGGCCGGAGGAGATCGCAAACTGGACGTGGTTTTCGATCTGCACATAAACCGCCACGCTGCTTTGCAGATCAACGGACGAGAGCAGGTCCAGCAGGTCGTCATTGGTTTTGTGTTTCGGTCTTGTCATGGTATCCTTGATCCTTGTACGGTGGTTGCCAATGGCCGCCGTTGCGCTCAACGGCACTAGGCCCCTTGCCTGCCGGACTGCGCCGACTACGGTTGTCAGCGTACTCCTGATTGCAGCAAGAACATGACTAATGGTTGTTTGTGCTTAAAGTGTACAGTATGTCATGCAGTAAAACAAGTCAAGCCTGATGAATAGCAGATAACGGGCAATGAATTAAAGCCCCAAATGATGCGGGTGCCGGGACACTTCCCGGACCGGCCGGAAAGCAAATGCATGCGAAAACGGATGCTTCAGTTGTTGGCGGGATGCGCGCTTCTGGTGGTGGCGGGATGCGCGGGGACGGGCGGAGAACGGGCGGCCGCGCCGGCGAAAGATGCCGCGGCCAAAGAGCAGGCTCCGGCGGACAAGCCCCTGGTCGATTTGGAAACCCGCCCCAAGGGCATGCTCAACGCAACGCTCAAGACCGTGGTGGACACCCCGCTGGACGGACGCATCGACCTGCTCAGTCTGGAGGGCGGTGCAACCCGCTCCGTCGAGGTTAAGAAGGGTTCTTTGTCCTCTCCCGTTCCGCAGGGCGACTACCGCGCCTATGTGCATGTGTATGACAACGGCGTTCCGGTGCTGGTGCAGGTGCAGGACCTCGCCGTCAAGGCGGGCCAGACCGCGGCGCTTTCGCTCAATCTGCTTGAGGGCGCCAGCGGTGCGGTGTCGGTGCGCGCCTTTGACTCTGACGGAGACTTGGCCATTGACCGGGTCGAACTCGAAAGCGGCACGGACCCGTACAACGCAGCCAGCGTTCCCGGCCGCGCCGAGCTTCCGCTGGACAAGCATGTCTTGCGCGCCGAAGGACAGTGGTACCGCGGCGACCTGCATGTGCATTCAAAATACGGCGTGGGCACCGAGTCCGTGTCCGAAGTCATCTCCCGCGCGGAAAAGGCGGGTCTCGATTTTCTGGCAATCTGTGATCGGAACACGCTGGCCTCGACCAGGGACCCGGGCTTCAAGTCCGACAAACTGGCGCTCATCCCCGCCATGGAATGGGGCCGCGACGACATGGGCGTGGCCCTGGTGTACGGTCCTCGGACCACCCCCGATCCCCCTTCAACGCTGCCGACCGCGCAGGCCGCCTGGGCCGCGCAGGCCGAGTGCATCCGCGTGCAGGCACAGGGCGGCATCTGGGCGATTGCGCATCCCACCTTCCCGACCAAACCCTGGCAGTGGGGCATCAGCTACGTCAACGCCGTTGAAGTGTGGTTCCGCGACTGGCGCGGCAATCCGCCTTTGGCGCTCAACGATCTCGGCGAGGACATCAAGGTCCGAAAGGACGGCCATCTGGTGCACTCCATCGCCGCCGCAGCCTCGGCCGCCGCCACGGCAGGCACCATGGACGAGGACATGTCCGCCAACGCGCAGGCATGCCTGTTCTGGGACTATGAACTGAAACGCGGGCTCATGGGTTGCGCCATCGCCGGGTCCGGTTCCGGCGGCAAGAAAGTGCCCCTGGCCAAACCGGTCACCTACATATGTGCCAGGGACCTGTCCGCGCCCGCGCTGCTTGAGGGACTGCGCCTCGGCCGAACGTACATATCATGCGACCTCAACGGCCCCAGGCTGGCCTTCAACGCCGATGTGATGAAGGACAACACCGTGGACGTGGGCATCGGCGGCGTTGTCCCGCTGAATGTGGACATCTCGTTTGTGGCCGGCGTGCAGAACGCCATCGGCAAGAAACTGCAGGTGCTTGAAAACGGCCGCCCCATACGCACCGTGCCCATCAACGCGGACGATGTGGCCATCCGGTTTACGCGCCACCCCACCATCTATTCTTCCTACCGCATCCGCGTGATTGGCACGGCCGACCCGAAGAAGAACGGCTTTGGCTCCATTGAGGTCTACGCCCTTTCCAGCCCGATCTACGCGCAGGACATCACCCAGGAACTGCTCTGGCGCAATCCGAACCTCGATCTGAAAAAGACCTGGGTCAAACTTCAAACAAAGGAAGCCCCCGTCGACGTCGACGTGTCCCAGAGCGCGCCCCCGGCAAAGATACCCGGCCAGTAGGCCGCGCGAGGAACGAAAGAAGGTCCCGGAAACGGCGGCCCCGTTCAGCCCGTTTCCGGCGGCGTCTCAACGCACTTGCGGCCGGTTCGCAGGAAGTTCTCGTAGGCCGCAAGCACCACCTCCACGTCGCCCTCGGTCTGCACAATCCGGTCCTCGATCCAGACAGCCCGGTTGCACAACTCGCGCACCAGCGGGGCATTGTGGGAGACAAACACAATCGTCGTGTCATGCGAGCGGATTCGCTCCTTCATGACCTCCATCGACTTGCGCTGGAAGTCGGCGTCGCCCACGCCGATCACCTCGTCCAGAAGCAGCACGTCGGGCTGGATTTGAAAGGCCACCGCAAAACCAAGCCGGGCCTTCATGCCCGAAGAGTACGAGGCGACCGGTTCATCGATGAATTCCTCGATTTCGGCGAACTGGATGATCTCGTCCATCTTTGCCGAGATCTCCTCTTTCGCCATGCCCTGGAACATGCCGCCCAGAATGGCGTTCTCCCGGCCCGAAAGATAGGGAAGAAAACCCAGGTTCAGCGACAGCAGCGACGTGCTCACCCCGCTGTTGACCAGCGTGCCGCAGTCGGGGCTCATCACTCCGGCAAGCAGGCGCAGCAGCGTGCTCTTGCCCACCCCGTTCTTGCCGATGACCCCCAGCGAATCGCCCTCGAACAGGTCAAAGGAAACATCGCGCAGCGCCCAGAATTTGCGGCGGCTGAACAGGCTCTGGCGCAGCCAGTAGCTTACGCCCACATGTCGGAGGCTGATGGCGGCGGTTCGCGCGGCGCTCATCGTGCGATCCTCTTGGCAAAGAGGGGGTCAAAGCGTCCAATAAGCGCCACCCCGCCCGCCGCCCCCAGAACCGACAGCAGGCCCACCAGGCCCAGCGCCGCCCAGTTGGGCCATACACCGTACATGAGCACGTCACGCATGCCCTCCACCACGTGGATGGCGGGATTCAGCTTGAGCCAGGGAACCACCACGTCGGGCAGACGTTTGGTGGTGTAGAAGATGCCTGAGAGATAGAACAGTATGCGCAACACCTGCGAAATCAGCTTGCCCACGTCCGGCACAAAGGTAACCACCACGGCCAGCGGCAGGGACATCGCCAGCACCAGCGCCAATTCCACCGCAAGCAGCAGTGGAACAGCCAGCCAAGTCACGCCGGGCCGGTAGCCGTAAATCAGCAGCACGGTGAACAGCAACCCCAGCGAGAACATGTACTCCATAAGACAGGTCCCCACCGCAATGAGGGGGAAAATGATCTTGCGAAAGGCGACCTGGCGGACCATGGAAACGTTTTGCAGTATTGAGTTGGACGCGCGCACCACGGTGGCTTCGATAAAACGCCAGACTACCAAGCCGGTGAGCAGGAAGGGGATGAAGTCCTTGGTTCCCATTTTGAGAAAGACACCAAATACCAGGTAATAAATGGCCATGTTGATAAGCGGATCGAGCACCCACCACACCACGCCAAGGTAGGTGCGCTCTGCCTCGGCGCGAAAATCCGCCCAAGCCTTGTGAATAATGAGATTCTTGTAGTGTCTAAATCCGAGCCGAATCATCCCTACCTCTTTCACTGCAAAGCATGCTCACGGGATTGTAGACCACCCGAAGGGAACGGCACAAACACCACAGGTTTTGAACGCTGCCGGGCATTTCAATGAATCGAACGCGGTGGGCCCTGTGGACGCCCCGACAAACTGGCGTTACCAATACGCTGTGACCCTGGCCCGAGACACTGCATCCGCAACATTTACCGGCTAAATACTCTAGTCTGGACGCCAAGTTATGGCGGTATTGGGGCAAAACTGCGCCTCTGATGCGTGAACACGCGGCGCACTTCCCTCGTAAAATACTGTATGAAAATAACTTAGGCGCGGCGCCAAATACGGCAAAAAAAGGGTTGACACCGCAGCCGCTCTGGTATATTATGGTGCGTGACGGGTTGCACAGAAGTTGATTTGTCGGTCGTTCCGGCGAGGATGCTTGTGTGGACTCCAAGGCACTTACAAAAACGTGAGGCTGATTATTTGGTTGGCTGGAACTGAACTGGTTCTAAAACAAGGAGGACGTATCGTTATGAAGAAGGTATTTATTGGCTCCTGCATGCTGATGGTTGCGTGCATTGCCTGCGGCAGCGCGTTCGCCCTGCATGACCCAGTCGCTGCTGGGGCATGCCCGACCGGCAGCGGCACGTTTAATTACGCTGCAATTCCGATCTTCCCAACCGGTGCCAATGATGCCCATGGTGCAGTCACCACTTGGCCGACCACGTACGACTTCTGCGGCATGCTTGACCAAACCGCCTGCTCGGTGAACCTGCTCGGTGCCCAGCTCGGCGACTTGATCTCGTTGGTGCCGATGCTCCAGTGCGTCAACGCCGACATCAATGGCCCGTTGAACCTCGACCCGGCCGCCACGCTTCCCGTGACGCCGAACGGCATTCCCGACGGCCAGTATGAACTGGGTGTCCTCGGCGAAGCCCTCAACAATGCGGCCAATCCCTATCACGCACAGGCGTTGAGCATTTACCAGGCCAATTTCCTTGCCCTGAAGAATCTGGTTGCTGATGCGCTTGTGTCCCAGGGCTATTGGAGCCTTGTCCCGCTGGTGGCCCCCCAGCTCGTTGGTTCGCTGGCCGGTGTGCTTGCTGGTTATGCCGAACTGGGCGATGCGAACACCAACGCCGCGCTGAACGCAATTCTTGACCTGTTGAAGGGTATTGGTGTGGTTGTTCCGCCGAATGGCATCACGGACCTCTGCGGCAGTATCCCCGCGCTGGGGCGCCTCGGCGATGCAGACCATGACGGCTACAGCAATCAGGCTGAGTACAACTACTTTGGCAAGACTCTGAACGCCGGGCCGGCCGCCACCATCGCGGCTATTTTCTCCGCGTCGCAGATGCCGCCTGCCACCACGCCGCGGGTCGAAGTCCTTGGCGCGGGCACGCTTGAAGAAGGCGCCGCATTGGACCTGAAGGCCGTTGCACTGAATTGCACCGCCGCCAGCTATGCGTGGGCCAAGAACGGTTCGACTCTGGGAACAGAAACCGGCTCCTCACTCATCATCCCGGTGCTGTCCTTGACGGATTCCGGCAGTTACGTTTGCACAGTCACCACCGCAGACAAGACGGCTGGCGACTTGGTTGCTTCCAATCCCGTCACCGTCACGGTGGTTCCTGCGGGCACCCTGCCGATCGCGGGCGGCCTTGGCCTTGCCCTTCTCGCCGGTGCGTGCGCGCTCGGTGGCGTGGGCAGCATCCGCCGCCGCAAGTAAGTTCATAACCTGATAGACCATTCCAGCCGCCGACTGGGTAACCAGTCGGCGGCTGGTTCTTTCTGCCCGCCTGTCTCCTGCGACTGACTGGTCTTGGGTAATCCCAATGCGCCACCCGCACCCGGGATACGTTCCTCTTGCTCCGTTCCTGTGGCTGACGGTCTCCCCTGCCGCATTCACACGGCCCCGCAGCGTCCTGTTCCTCCAAATTCGCCGCTTCCTCGCAGCTGAATCAGGGCCAAAAAAGACCGCCGCATTGCACCGATAACCGCCGCGGGGCCATACTATGCGCATGCATTACGGGATCATGCTTCGCACCTGTGCCGGTTTCTTTTACCTCGGCATCCTTGCCGTCGTGGTGGGTGCTGTTCTGGGCAGGATAACAGCCTTTGAGGGGCGTGTTATCGTTGCAAAACTGCGCACCGAATCGCTCGCATTGCGCCCAAGTGCGGAAGGGATGTCCTTTTCACTTACCCGCAACATGCCGCTGAACGTGCTGCCTCTCGACAATCCGCAGGCCGCACGCTCCCTTTTCGACAGCAAGAAAGCCTATGACGCGACATCCCTTGGGCTGCGACTTCGCCTGAACGAAGTCAACACCCTTGCCCCCATCAGCGAACGAGACGTCATTGAGGTGACTGCGGGTTCCGGTGTCACCCTCACATCGGATGCCCGCCCGGGTGTCTCCCTCCCGCTTGACGTGGGTGTCTGCACCATCCGTTCCGTTGAGCCATGGGCAGGCCTGGTGCGTGCCCCGTCGGGACGGCGCATGGCCGCATTCTCCTTCCTGCGCAACCAGACAAAGGACTGGGTCCAGGGCCTTTTTACCGAGGCGGGACAGTGGACCATGCTCCCCCCTGAAATGGCTCTGCGTTTGGATTGGGCGGAATCGGAGGATACCGCCAAGGCCGGGCTTCCGCCCACCCGTCCCGGCCTGGACGCCGCCCGTTGGTCGGTTGCCGAAAAGGGACGTGTGCACTGGTTTGACTCCTTCACGCCGGGAACCGGCGAAACGCTCGGCGACGGCACGGAATACGTGCTCCTCGCAGTCAACACCGGGCCCGAAAAGCCGCCCTCCATCACTGTGGGCGTCAAGAAAGCCGGCCAGGCGCGGCGCTTGGTGGTGCCCGCCAATGCCCCGGCACCACAGGAAGGCCTGCGTTTCGAATATCCTGCGGCGATGCCCCTGATTATTGTGGCGCGCGCCTGGCGCGACGGTGCCGCATGGGTGCAATCCTTTGGTCCCGATCATGCTTTCGGACCCGTTCGCTTGGAGGAAGGCGGCGAATGGGACGCAACGCCGGACCTGCGCTTCCGTCTGGACCAGGTCATGCTGCAGGGCCTTCCCGTGGGGCTGCGGGGCGCGCCCGTGTGGATGGCCGCCGTCTCCGTCGGTGACGGCGAACTCCTGCGCCTCCGTGAGGGCCTGGCCGTGCGCCACGGAGAAAGCACGCTCCGCTACCGGCGCGTGCCCCAACCGCCGGTGGTCCGCTATGCCTTTCAGGCACTGTCTCTGTCCGGAAAAGTACTTGAGACCTTCACCCTCGGTCCCGGCGAGAAGCACCGAGTGCAGGACTGGCTCTTTGCACAGGCTGACGACAACCTCAATGCCGACAAGTCCGCTGTTCTCCTGGCGAAAAGGCTGCCTGTTTCACGCTACGGCACTTTTGGACTGCTGCTCATCGGCGTGGGTGCAGCAGGCTGGATGTTGGCACAATTACGGCGGCGCAGCAACCGAATGCCCTCCATCCCCGTGGAAGATGGTTCGATGCAGGACGTTCCGCCTGCGGACCCCAACGAAGGGGCGTAAACAGGATCAGCGCAACGGCAGCGGGTCCGTTGCGGCGGGCATCGGCGGGTAGTCGGGCATTTCCAGGCCGGGAACCAGCTCGTCAGCAGTTACGCGGCGCTGTTCGCGCAGGGAAACGTTTGCGGCGATGCCTGTAAGGATGGACCACGCCCCGCCGCGATGGTCGGCGCGGCGCATCCAGGGGTCGGGGGCTGCGTCGGGATTGAACAGGTCACGCAGCAGCAGATCATCGCCGCCGCCATGACCGCCGACGGCTTCCCACACGGGGATTTCATAGGCTGCGGCGAAATGGGGATACACACGAATCCACGTGCCCTCCGGCTTGACCGCGCCGGGAACGCTGCCGTCTCCGTTGACATAGACCGTTTCCTCGGTCTTGTGCTCCAGCCGCCCCTTGGAGCCGTTGAACACGATGCAGTAGCCCTCCCAGGGCATAAAGGCGTTGAGCGAATAGCTCATGCGCGCCCCGTTTTGGTAGTCCACGGTGAGCGCAACACTGTCCTTGATGTCGATGCGGTCGCTGAACACGCACTGGTCCCGATGGTAGCCGTCATATTCTTCCTGGTCCAGGTAGAGCGCTTTGAGGCAGGGGTTGGCCGCCATGTCGAGGAAGAACGGGCAGCGGGCTGCCTCGGGGCAGCCGTGGCAGCGCTCGGCGCGCTTGTCGAGGCCGTAGCGCCCGGCAGTCTCGGGCCGGTAGAAGGCGCGTCGGCCGGTTGCATAGACTGATTGCGGCACGGTGCCGAGCCACCAGTTGACGAGGTCGAAATGGTGCGTGGCCTTGTGAACGAGCAGGCTGCCGGAATTTTCGCGGTTGCGGTGCCAGCGGCGAAAGTAGTCGGCGCCGTGGTGGATGTCCAGCATCCAGTGGAAGTCGACGGAGAGCACTTCGCCTATGATGCCGGACTGGAGCAGATCTTTTATTTGGGTGCGCGGAGGCGAGTAGCGGTAGTTGAAGGTAATGCGCAGGGAACGGCCGGTGGCGCGTTGGGTCTCCAGCACACGGCGACATTTCTCCGCATCGGTGGTCATGGGCTTTTCGGTAATTACATTGCAGCCCAGTTCCATCGCGCGGCGGATGTAACGGTCGTGGGTGCTGTCGCGCGAAGTGACTATGACCGTGTCGGGCCGGGTGTCGGCAATCATGCGGTCAAAGTCGGTGTCGGCATAGACCGGCGGCGTCACGCCAGTCAACTCCGCGGCGCGCCCGGCAGAGAGCCGCGCACGCCCCGCGTTATTGTCGCAAAGGCCGGTGAGTTCGGCGCGGGCGGCGTATTCGCCCAGGATGGCGTCCCGGTACATCTCATGACGGCCGCCGGTACCGACTATGGCATAGCGGGTTTTGTCGGGCATGCAACGTGTCCCTTCGAGAGGACGCTTGCGTGGCACGGGCGTCCCGCCCGTGAAGACCATGGGCGGGACGCCCATGCCACGATTATGGTCACACCGGCAGTTCCCAGCCCTTGCGGTATTCCTTGGTAAGAAGATGATTGAGTGCCGGGTCGCTTGTGACCTGCATCTTTTCGCGGTTGTACTCCACCTTCTTGCCCGCCAGCACGGCGATGTTGCCGAAAAGCAGCATCTCGGTGAAAGGCGCGGCGTAGTCGAAGTTGGACACCGCGGGCTTTCCGGTCCTGCATGCGTCGGCGAAGTTGCGGTAATGATTTTCGCCGGAAATGCGCTCCAAGGTTTGCGCGGGCGGCGTGTAGGCCTTCATCTTTTCATCGGGCAGCAGACGCGCGTCGCCGCCGTAGGTGCCGGTGGTGAGAATCCCCTTGTCGCCGATGTACAGCGCGCCGTTGGCACCGTCGCTGTCGCCGAGTTTCTGGTCGGCGGGAATTCCCTCGGGGCGGGGCGGCTTCTCGCCGTTCTCATACCAGAACATCTCAAGGGCGGGCATGTCGCCGCGCGCGGGGAAACAGTACTTGACGATTACGTTGGCCGGGAAGGTTTCCGTGTTAAAGTTTAACGCCTTCACCGGTTCGACCGTAAACGTCTTGACCTCGTTCAGCTTCAGCGCGAAAACCGCCGGGTCCATGATATGGCAGCCCATGTCGCCCAGTCCGCCGCAGCCGAAGGGAATCCAGCCGCGCCATTTAAAGGGGGCGTAGGACTTGCTGAACGGGCGCTCGGCGGCGGTGCCGAGCCACAGATTCCAGTCCATCGTCGGCGGAATGGGCTCGCCCGGTGCGGGGGGTGCCGAAATGCCCTGCGGCCAGCGGGCGCCGGGGCGGTTGGTCCACACATGCACCGTGTGCACTTTGCCCGCGGCACCGGCCCAAAGCATCTCGGCCAGCTCACGCACGCCGTTACCCGAATGGCCCTGATTGCCCATCTGCGTCATGACCTTCATCTCGCGGGCGGTCTTGGCCAGCAGCCGCGCCTCGGCGACCGTGTGGGTCAACGGTTTCTGCACGTAAACATGCTTGCCCAGTTTCATGGCCATGTAGGCTGCGGGCGCGTGGGTATGGTCCGGCGTGGTCACGGTGACCGCATCGATCTGGCCGCCCATTTCGTCCAGCATCTTGCGGTAGTCCTGGTACTGCTTGGCCTTGGGCAGACGGTAGACGGTCTCCTCGGCGTGGCCCAGATCGACGTCGCAGATGGCCACAATGTTCTCTCGCGTAAACGACAGGATGTCCTGTGTGCCCTTGCCGCCGACGCCGATGCCGGCCACATTCAGTTTCTCGTTGGGCGATACTTTGCCCGGCACCACCTTGGCCGTGTTGGGCTTCGGGTTGCCCGTGGCGCAGCCCGTCAGGACCGCGGTGGAGGTGGCCGCCGCAAGAAACGCGCGCCGGGTCATTTCGTTCATGCTCATGGTCTGCTTCTCCAATTCTGTATCCGTGTGTAAGAACAGCCCGGCCGCCCTGATAACCGCCGGGGCACTAAAGTTTACGCCGGTGTGCCGCGTGATTACAGCGGCATGAAGTCGAAAGGTTTCCGGTATTCCTTGGTCAGGTGCTGGTTGGCCTTCTTGTCGTTCGTGATTTTCATCGAGGCGACGTCGAACTCAATCTTCTTGCCCGCGAGCAGGGCCACGTTGCCCATGTTGGCCACTTCGGTGAGCGGACCCGCATAGGAAAAGTCGGACATGGCGGCGGTGCCGTTGATGCACGCTTTGAGCCAGTGGCGGTACGAGTTTTCGCCCTCGACACGCGGGATGGTGGGATCGGGCCGTTTGAAGTCCTTCATCCTGGCCGCAGGCAGCAGGCGCGACTTGCTGCCATGGCTCCCGGCGATGGCCACGCCTTTGGTGCCGATGAATATCGTTCCGTTTGTCTCGTCTCCCATATCTTCACTGGCGGGGATTCCCTCGGGACGGGGCGGCTTGAGCTTGCCGTCGTACCAGTAGTAGGCAACGGGCGGCATGTCACCCTTCTCGGTCTTGCGGGCGGGGAACTCGTACTTGATGATGGATTTCAGCGGGGCGGTCTGCGCGGTCATGCCCTCCTGTCTGACCGCCTCGACGGAGTATTTCGGCGCCGCGCCCAGGTAGAGCGCCCAGAAGGCGGAGTCCATAATGTGACAGGCCATGTCGCCGATGGCGCCGCAGCCGAAATCCCACCAACCGCGCCATTTGAAGGGAGCATAGCCGCGGTTGAAGGGGCGGACCGGCGCGCTGCCGAGCCACAGGTCCCAGTCCATCGTGGCAGGAACAGCCTGTTCAGGCAGGGGCTTGTCGATGCCCTGCGGCCAGATGGGGCGGTCGGTCCAGAAGTGGACCTCCTTGATGTCCCCGACGGCACCGGACCACAGCAGTTCGCACAGTTCGCGTATACCATCACCTGAATGGCCCTGGTTGCCCATGGCGGTGACGACGCCGGTCTCCCTGGCCGTCTTCGCCAGCAGGCGCGCCTCGGCGATGGTATGCGTGAGCGGCTTCTGCACACGGACATGCTTGCCCATCATCATGGCGGTGTAAGCCGCCGGGGCGTGGGTGTGGTCCGGCGTGGTGACGGTGCAGGCGTCAATCTCCTTGTCCATTTCCTCAAGCATTTTGCGGTAGTCCTTGTACCGCTTCGCGTTTGGAAGCTTGTAGAAGGCTTCTTCGGCGTTCTTGTCGTCCACGTCGCACAGCGCGACAATGTTCACCAGTTCCTTCTCTGCGGCGCAACTCAGGGTGTCGTCCCTGCCCTTGCCGCCCGCGCCGATACAGGCGAGGTTCAGCCTGCCGTTCGGGGAGACCTTGCGCGGGACAACCCTGGCGGTGTTGGGCTTGGGGTTGCCCGTCGTGCAGCCTGCGAGCACCGCAGTGGAGGTGGCCGCCGTGAGAAACGCGCGCCGGGTCATGTCATGCATGTTCATGGTCTGCTTCTCCATGTTTGTGCCGGGCAAGAAAGGGCTCTCAATACATTGGACCGCGCCGGAGTGCGGACGGTGTTGGCCGGACCCAAGCGAAAGGCCCCGGCAGCCGCAACGACTGCCGGGGCCCTGTGAATTTGCGCCAGTTCGCCTTGCGCTTACAGCGGCATGAAGTCGAAGCCCTTCCGGTATTCCTTGGTCAGGTACTGGTTGGCCTTCTTGTCGTTCGTGATCTTCATCGAGGCGACATCGAACTCAATCTTCTTGCCCGCGAGCAGGGCCACGTTGCCCATGTTGGCCACTTCGGTGAGCGGGCCCGCATAGGAGAAGTCGGACATGGCGACGGTGTTGTTGATGCACGCCTTGATCCAGTAGAGGTAGGGGTTCTCGCCCGGAACGCGCGGAATGGTCGGGTCGGGACGTTTGTAGTCTTTCATCTTGGCCGCGGGCAGCAGGCGCGACTTGGCGCCGTAGGTGCCGGAGGTCGCGATGCCCTTCGTGCCGATGAACAGCGAGCCGTTCCCGTCATCGCCGAGCACCTCGTCCGCCGGAATGCCCTCGGGCCGCG
>CAIJOU010000299.1 GCA_903822375.1 Candidatus Hydrogenedentota bacterium | reverse complement strand
GGTTGGCCGGCAGGTCGCCGGGGTAGTCGAAGATGACCACCCTCCCCCCGCCGTGGCTGAGCACACGGACCGGCGCAGCGCCTTCGCCCCAGCCCGGCAGACCGGGCTCGCCAATCCCGCGCGTGAGCGGCGGGTCTATCTTGAGCGGCTCCAGCACATCCAGCAGTGTGCGCAGCGGCGAACCCGGCTGGTCGCGCAGATTCGCTATGATTAGTCCAACCCCCTTGGAGACCCGGCCCATCAGGTCGGACACGATGTCGTCGGGCAATGCGGACGCGTCGATGTTGCCCAGCAGCACCACATCCAGGTCGCCCCGCAGCAGTTCACGCAGCCGGTCCAGTGTCTGCTGCGCGGTTGGGCCGCACGGATATTTTCCCGCCGAGGCCGGGTCGCATCCCGGATGTGCCGCGTCCCAAAAGGCAACGGTCTCACAGCGCATCTCCAGCCGCTGCGCAAGTTCCGTAACGTCGAGCAACGCAAAGCGCGGGGCGATCGCCAGGACGCGCAGGGGTCCGCCTTCCAGCGGGGTCGCCCACTGCGTGACCGTGGCGGCCGGCGTGTGCTTCATGCTCTTGGCCGATTTGGGCAGGCTTATGGACATGCCCGCCGCGGCGATGCCCGTCCACAGGAGCATGCAGGCCGCGAGCGCCAACGCGGCGGCGCGGCCGCCACGGCCATTTGAACCCTTCCTGTCCTTCTGAAACATGCGGCGCTCCGTGGCCAAAACGGCCACATTGCGCCCGCCGCGAAGCGGGCGTATACTCTGTCGCGCACGTTTTCGCGCGCATGATGCCCGGCCCCTCCCGCCAGCGGCGGGAGAATTCAGTTCCGGCATCCGTCAACTATGGTACGGCGGTTCGCCGTGGTCCTGCAATCACCGGGCATGCCCGGTGTGCACCGAACAAGCGTCCATCATTGGACCGAGGAGTGTCAACACGATGAAAATGAAGCTGGAAGGCGTGATTTCCGCCATGATGACCCCATTCACCAAGGGCGGTGAATTTGTCGATTTTGACAAGGTCGGCCCGCTGGCCGAACGCATCGTCAAGCAGGGCGCCAAGGGTTTGTTCCCCTGCGGCACCACCGGCGAGGGCATGCTGCTGTCCACGGAAGAACGCAAGACGATCGCCGAAGAGGTGGTCGCCGCCGTCGGCAGGAAGGCCAAGGTCATCCCCCAGACCGGCTGTCTCGACACCGCCACGACGCTTGAACTGACGCGCCACGCGCAGGAAATCGGCGCGGCCGCCGTCGCCATCGTTACGCCGTTCTACTATGCCTATGACGACGCGTCGCTGATGCAGTACTACACGACCATCGCCAAGGCGGTGCCCGAGTTTCCGATTCTCGTCTACAACATCCCGTCCTGCGCGCGCAACACAATCACGCCCGAATTCCTGGTCAAGCTGGTCGAGAAGAACCCGAACATCGTCGGCATCAAGGACAGCATGGGCAGCATGGTCGCGCTCACGCAGATGCTTGCGCTCATGCCCGCCGGGTTCAACGTGATCAACGGCGTGGATGAGTACGGGTTCCAGGCGATCCTCGCGGGCTGTCCGGCGGCCGTCTCCGGCCTGTCCAACGTGGTGTGCGAAATCTACGTCGCCGTGTTCAACCACCTTGCCAAGGGCGACCTGAAGAAGGCGTGGAAAGAACAGCTCCGCCTCGCCCGCGCCGCGACGATCTTCGAATACGGCCGCAAGGCGGCCATGTTCAAGGAAGGCTCGCGCCTCCGCGGCTTCGATGCCGGTTATGTGCGCCCCCCGATGCGCGACCTCACCGCCGCCGAACTGAAGAAGCTGGCGAAAGACATGGAGGAACTGGGCGTGATCTGACGCCCGTGTTCCCCGTCATTGCGAGGAGGACGCAGTCCGACGCGGCAATCTACTGCCCGCGCAAGGCTGTGGGTGCAAGAGATTGCTTCGCTTCGCTCGCAATGACGGCTCGGTCTTAGCCGCGCTTGCGCGCCTTTTCCTCCGCCTTGATGCGGTTCCAGGCCTCCACTGCCTCCTCCGGCGTGGAGGCCTTTTCCTTGTCAAACACATGGGCGTGACGCCGGATCATCTTCTCGTGCGCGCGCGCCATGGCCCCGCGCAGATTGAAACGGCCCTCCGCCTCGGCTGCGGCCATCGATGCAAGCAGCACGAACAGGCTGTCGCCGAACTCTTCCTCGGCATTGTCGTGGTCGTCCTTCTCCAGCCCCTCGACGTATTCGTCAATCTCTTCGCCCGCGAATTTGGCGAAGTCTATGGAGCGCTGTTTCTGATCCCAGGGACAGCCCTC
>CAIJOU010000298.1 GCA_903822375.1 Candidatus Hydrogenedentota bacterium | reverse complement strand
GCACGGGCGCGGCGGTCAATTGCCTCACGGGTGTGGACAACGTCAAGCTGGTGGCCCTGGCCGATGTGTTCGATGACCGGCTCAAGGGATGCCTGAAGAACCTCGAAAAGGCCGGCGACAAGATTTGGGCCAAGGTGGATGTGAAGCCGGAAATGCAGTTTGTCGGTCTGGACGCCTACCAGAAGCTGCTCAAGACCGACGTCGACGTGGTCATCCACGCCACACCGCCCTACGCCCGCCCGATGCACGTCGAGGCGATCATCAACTCCGGCAAGCACCTCTTCACCGAGAAGCCGCTGGCCGTCGACCCGACCGGCATCCGCCGCATCCTTGCCGCCGCCGCGAAGGCGGAGGCCAACAAGCAGTGCGTCGTCACCGGCCTGCAGCGCCGCCACCAGAAGGTCTACATCGACACCATCAAGCAGATCCAGGACGGCAAGATCGGCCAGATCCTGGCCGGCCGCGCCTATTGGAACGGCGGCCTGCCCTTCAGCCACCTGCGCAAGGAAGGCTGGTCCGACCTCGAATACCGCCTGCGCAACTGGTACAACCAGTGCTGGACCTGCGGTGACAACATCGTCGAGCAGCACGTCCACAACCTCGACATCATGAACTGGGTGCTCGGCGGCCATCCCGAGAAGGTCACCGCGTCCGGCGGCCGCTGCTGGAAGCCGGCCGAAGAGCGTTTCGGCGACATTTGGGACAACTTCTCCTGTGACTACACCTATCCGGGAGACGTGCATGTGCTGAGCATGTCCCGCCACCTGAACGACTGCGCCAACGACGTTTCCGAGCATGTGGTCGGCACCACCGGCAAGAGCAACTGCCAGGACATGGGCGAAGCCGGCATCGACCCCTACGTGCAGGAGCACATAGACCTGTTCGCGGCCATCCGCGGCGAGGCCCCCTATGTGAACCAGCTGGTTTCCTGCGCCGAAAGCACCATGACCGCCATCATGGGCCGCATGGCCGCCTACACCGGCGAGGAACTGACCTGGGACAAGGCCCTCAACAGCGACCTTAGCCTCGTTCCCGAAGTTCTCGACTTCGACAAGGCCTATCCGATCGGCCCCATCCCCGTCCCCGGCAAGAAATTCAAGGGTTAATCCGCGCCCAATCGCCTCATCACCGCCCCCCGGCTGGTTCGCAGCCGGGGGGCGGTTCTATTGCGGTCCAAGTGGCATGAAGTCACCACAAGAACGACCCCGCCGAGCCCTGTCGGCCGGTCCAACGGGGAGAAAACGGCAAAGAAACCATGCTGCACCCCGTGCAAAGCGTCCAATGGTCCGTGCAGCTAGGTGAGTTCATGGATTCACTCGACTATTCTTGGGAAAACGCCAAATGAATACTTGCATCACCCCGTGCGTTTAGTACAATGTGTCGTACATAATGGCCCAAACCCCAGGTGGGGCAAGTAAAGCCAATGTCGGCGGTATGCTGGAGGCGGGAGTCCGCTCCCGGGTAAGGAAAGGAAAGCGAAAAGATGAAGACGTGGATGAAAGTTATCAGTTGCGCGCTGATGCTGGGCATGGCGGCGGTGGGTATCGTCGGATGCGAGACCTACGGCGAGGCAGCCGGACTCGGCGGTGCGCTGGGCGCTGGCACTGGTGCGCTGATTGGCGGCCGGCATCATGCCGTCGGGGGCGCGCTGATTGGCGGCGCGCTGGGCGCGGTCACGGGCCTCATCGTGCACGATATCAAGGTGAAACAGGCACGCAGCCGCGAACAAACGGCGCAGGTGTACAATTACCAGCCGACCCAGGGTGAAATGCTCACCCTTGAGCGTTCGGAAGTGTTGCCGCCGTCCGTGCATCCCGGCGAGGAAATCTCGAACACCATCCAGTACGCATTGCTGGGAACCGGTCCCGGAACACAAGTCGGCGAACAGCGCACCCTAATGCAGGGTGACCGCACCGTTGCCGACATTTCCACCCAGAACTTCACCCGTCAGGACGGCACCTGGGTCAGCACACTGCCCTTCCGCCTTCCGGGCAACCTTCAGCCGGGCCAGTACTCGATCGTGACCACCGTGCGCACCGCCCGGTCTGCCATCTCCGGCCGCGCCAATTTCACCGTGCTGTAAACCGGAGCACACAAGAGATTCACACCGCGCCGCATCCCGGAAACGGGTTGCGGCGCGTTTCATTTAGATTTGCCGTCGAAACTGCGCTATCATAGCCCGCGAAGCAACGAACGAGAAGTAACCGGGGAGTTTGGGTTCCTCCTTCTGGGGGGCAGGCCCAAAGGGACGGGAGCTGTTGAATCGCGACGGTGGGATTGGCAACACGCATCCCCCGACCGCCTCTCGGCGGTCACCCCCCTCAAGGGGGATTTTGGGGGCGGCCGTCCCACAGGACGAAAACAAGGCCGATGGCAAAACCGTTGGAACAAACAGCCCCTGCAAAGGGCGGGACACTTTTCCTGTTCTGGTGCCGGGAGGGTTCCGGCAGCGGGCGCGGCGAGCATCTCGCCCGCGCCATGGGCGCGGTGTCGGTCTATGTTTGGCGGGCGAAGCTGGCCGGTTCTTTATGGAAGACTCCGCTGCGCTACCTGTTCCAAGCCCTGGACACGGCAAGAATCCTGCGGGAACAGAAGCCCAGGGTCGTGTACGTCCAGCTCCCCCCCGTCTTTCCGCTGCTCCAGGCATGGTGCTACGCGCGGCGCCGCGGGGCACAAATCATCGCGGACAATCACTCGTCCTTCCTCGACGGCCGCTGGAGGCTGTTTCACTGGCTGCAAAAGCCGCTTGCTCGGCGCATCCGCATAAACCTGGTGCACAACGAGGCCAACGCCGACTTGCTCCGGGGCTGGAACGCGGCGGGCGTGATGCTGCTCAAGTCTCCCGCCGTAACCGCCGAGGAGATCCTTGACCCGAACGCCGACCTTTCTGCCTTCCAGAACGACCTCGACGCACCGGGAATCATCCGGGTGCTCATGGTCAACCGCTTCGTGATGGACGATGCCTGGCGCGAGGTCTTCGCCGCGGCCCGAATCACGCCCGAGGCCCGCTTCTTCGTCACCGGCGAGCCTGTGCGGGCCGGTGTCACCCCGGATCAGGTACCGAACAATGTGGTGCTCACCGGACTCCTGCCCAAGCCGGAGTTCATCGCGCTCATGGCCGCCTGCGATGTCACGCTCTCGCTGACGCTGCGCCGCGACACGCTGCTCTGGTCCATCCGCGAAAGCCTGGCACTGGGCAAGCCCTTTGTCGCCAGCCGCTCGCCGGTGATGTTGGCCGAGTTTGGCGACCTGGGGCTGTTCACGGACCACAGCCCGAAGGACATGCGCGCGCGTATCCTCGAAGCGTATGCCCAGCGCGAGACCCGGCGCGGTGCCATGGCTGAATACATTGTCCAAGACCAGGAACGTTTCCTGCGCCAGACACGGGAGATACAGGAACTGCTCGGCGTCGGCTCCACCATGCCGCATACTCTGTAGGTCAGGCGCCCCCGCCTGTTAGCTCCTGCACTTGACATTGGATGCACAAATCACGGGAGCAAGAACCCATGCAGAAGACCGCACTCCTCGCGCTGACGCTGGCGCTTTCCGCGTTTGCATGGTGCCAACCGGCCCCGTCGAAGGTCCTGGCTAAACCCACGCCGGGGCAGATCGAATGGCATGACATGGAAATGGAGATGTTCCTCTGTTTCGACCCCTGCACCTGGCAGAACCGGGAATACGACGACCATTCGACCCCGCCCGACAAGATTAATCCGGACAAGCTCGACACGGACCAGTGGGCGCGCGTGGCCGTGTCGATGGGCGCAAAGCAAATCCTCTTCGTCGCCAAACACACCGGCGGGTTTTGCTGCTGGCAGACAGACACGACCGACTACGGCGTGAAGGAAACGCCCTGGCGCGGCGGCAAGGGCGATGTGATGCGGGATTTGTCCGAATCTTGCCGCAAGGCGGGGCTCAAACTGGGCGTCTACCTGTCGCCGCAGGATGACCATTACGGCGCCGCGGTGAGCGGCAAATGCAAAACTCCGGAGAAACAGGCGGTCTATGACAAGGTGTACCGGCGGCAGTTGACCGAGTTGCTCACGTACTACGGAACGATCAGCGAAGTGTGGAATGACGGTGGATTGGTTGTACCGGCGGAGGACATTCTTAAAGAACACGCCGCGGGCTCGATGATCTTTCAGGGCAAGTCGGCCACCATCCGCTGGGTGGGCAATGAGGAGGGCACCGCGCCCTATCCCGCGTGGAATGCCGTCTCCCGCGAGGCCTGGCAGCGCGGCGCCACGGCCCCCGACGGCGACCCCAACGGCGAAATCTGGCTGCCCAACGAGGTGGACACGGTCAACGTGTCTCCCCATTTCTGGTTCTGGAACAGCAAGCCTGAACGGAAGCTGCGAAGCCTGGATGAACTGATGGGCTGTTATTACAAGAGCGTCGGCCACGGCGCGGTGCTGCTGCTCAACCAGACGCCCGACACCACCGGCCTCATCCCGGAGGCGGATGCCCGCCAGGCCGCCGAGTTTGGTGCCGAGATTCAGCGGCGCTTTGGCAAGAGCCTTGTCGAGACCAGCGGCACGGGACCGGAACTGACGCTCCAACTGGGCAAGCCGGTCCTGTTAGACCATGCCGTCATCATGGAAGATCTCAGCGGGGGCGAGCGCATCCGGGAATATGTCCTTGAGGGCCTTTCCGGCACCGAATGGAAGACCCTTGCCCGGGGCACGGCGGTCGGGCACAAGAAGATAGATCCGTTCACCGAGCCGGCCGAAATCTCCGCCCTCCGCCTGCGCTGTACTGCCTTTGAGGGTGTCCCGCTCGTGCGCAGGCTCGCGGCGTACGCCGTTGGCGCCCCCCGTCAGGAGTGATGCCTGCACTTTCTCATAATTCATAGCCGTCAGGCCTGTTCAATGGTCTGAACGGGTGTTTAGCCTGGTTGCGCCCCGTTAGTCTTAGACGTTGCAACATCAGGGCTTATGCGTACATAATACGGAGTGCGCTGCGGGGGGTCGCAAAAGCGGGTTGGCTGTGTTTTGCCGCTCCCGTGGTCTGCGTTCCCGTAGCCATTCAGGCGATACCCACTTTTGGCCGGCCGTTCCCCAGTTGTTTGGCGCACGGCCGATATCCGGTGCACGTCTATGCGCGCGCGCCACACAGCGGAGCTAGGATCATGTCAAGACCGAAAAAGACAATGGACGGAAACGAGGCGGTCGCGAAAATCGCCTTCCAAGTGAGCGAGGTGGCGGGCATCTATCCGATCACCCCGTCGTCGGCCATGGGCGAATGGGCCGACGAGTGGGCCGCCCAGGGCAAAAAGAACATCTGGGGCACCGTGCCGATGGTGGTCGAGATGCAGAGCGAGGGCGGCGCGGCGGGCGCCGTGCACGGCGCGCTGCAGACAGGCTCGCTGACGACGACGTTTACGGCGTCGCAGGGCCTGCTGCTCATGATCCCGAACATGTACAAGATTGCCGGCGAGTTGACCTCGACCGTGTTCCACGTGACGGCACGCGCGCTGGCGACCCACGCGCTGTCCATCTTCGGCGACCACACCGACGTGATGTCGGTGCGCAGCACGGGCTGGGCGCTGATGGCGTCCAACTCGCCGCAGGAGGCAATGGACCTGGCGCTGGTCGCCCATGCGGCCACACTCAAGGCGCGCATCCCGTTCATGCACTTCTTTGACGGGTTCCGCACCTCCCACGAAGTGGCCAAGATCGAGGAGGTTCAGCCCGCCGACATCCGCGCGATGATCGACGAGGACCTGGTGCTGGCGCACCGGACCCGCGCGCTGTCGCCCGAGCGTCCCATCATCCGCGGCACCGCGCAGAACCCGGACGTGCATTTCCAGGGCCGCGAGGCCTCCAACCCCTTCTACACCGCCTGTCCCGACATCGTCCAGGAGTACATGGACCGGTTCGCGCGGATTGTGGGCCGCCAGTACCACCTGTTTGACTATTTTGGCGCGCCCGATGCCGAGCGCGTGATTGTGCTCATGGGCTCGGGCGCCGAGGCGGCCACCGAGACGGTCGAATACCTTGCGGCCCAGGGCGAAAAGGTGGGCGTGCTCAAGGTGCGCCTGTTCCATCCGTTCTCCGCCAAGCACTTCATTGCGGCACTGCCCACGACCGTCAAGACGCTGGCCGTGCTCGACCGCACCAAGGAACCGGGCGCCCTGGGCGACCCGCTGTACCAGGACGTTGTCACCGTGCTGGCCGAATGCGCCGCGGACGGGGCACTGCCCTTCGCCGCCATGCCCAAGGTTTTGGGCGGCCGCTACGGCATGTCCTCCAAGGAGTTCACGCCGGCGATGGTCAAGGGCATCTTCGACGAAATGCTCAAGGCCAAACCGAAGAACCACTTCATGGTCGGCATCATCGACGACGTCACCAACCTCAGCATAGACTACGACCCGAACTTCTCGACCGAGGATGACAAGACGATCCGGTCGCTGTTCTACGGTCTGGGCGCGGACGGCACGGTCGGCGCGAACAAGAATTCGATCAAGATTATCGGCGAGGACACCGACAACTTTGCGCAGGGCTACTTCGTGTACGACTCGCGCAAGTCGGGCTCGATGACGACCTCGCATCTGCGCTTCGGACCCAAGGAGATTCGGTCGACCTACCTGATCACGAAGGCCAACTTCATCGCGTGCCACCAGTTCTCGTTCATGGAGAAACTGAACGTGCTCAAGTGCGCGCAGGAGGGAGCCACCTTCCTGCTGAACAGCATCTACGGGCCCGAGGAAGTGTGGGACCACCTTCCGCGCACCGCGCAGAAGCAGATCATCGAGAAGAAGCTGAAGTTCTACGTGATCAACGGCTTCGAGGTTGCCAAGCAGGCCGGCATGGGCGGCCGCATCAACACGGTGATGCAGACCTGCTTCTTCGCGATCAGCAATGTCCTACCGCGCGAGGAGGCCATCGCCGCCATCAAGACGGCCATCAAGAAGACCTACGGCAAGCGCGGCGAGTCCGTCGTCCAGAAGAACTGGCAGGCGGTGGACATGTCACTGGAGAACCTGCACGAGGTGAAGGTTCCCGCCCAGGTGTCCAGCACCTTTGACCTGCACGCCCCGGTGTCCGCCCTTGCGCCGGACTTCGTCAAGAAATTCATGGGAGAGATTCTCAGCGAGAACGGCGACAGTCTGCCGGTGAGCATGATGCCCGTGGACGGCACCTTCCCGACGGCGACCACGCAGTGGGAAAAGCGCAACATCGCGCTTGAAATCCCCTGCTGGGACCCCGCCACCTGCATCCAGTGCGGCAAATGCGCCATGGTCTGCCCCCATGCCATCATCCGCGGCAAGATCGTGGACCAGGCGGCCCTCGTGGGCGCGCCCGAAGGCTTCAAGAGCGCCCCGGCCCGCTGGAAAGAATTCGGCGACAAGGCGTTCGTGCTGCAGATTGCCCCGGAAGACTGCACGGGTTGCCGGCTTTGCGTGCAGACCTGCCCGGCGAAGAACAAGAGCGAAGTGCGCCTGAAGGCCATCAACATGGTCGAACAGCCCCCCATCCGCGAGCGCGAGCGCGCGTGCTGGGACTTCTTCCTGTCCCTGCCCGACACGGACCGTTCCAAGCTCAACCCGGGCCTGGTCAAGGACGCGCAGCTGCTTCGGCCGCTCTTTGAGTTCTCCGGCGCCTGCGCCGGCTGCGGTGAAACGCCGTACGTCAAGCTGGTGTCGCAGCTCTTCGGCGACCGCATGTATGTCGCCAACGCCACGGGCTGCTCGTCGATCTACGGCGGCAACCTGCCGACCACACCCTGGGCGGTCAACGCCGCGGGACGCGGCCCGACATGGTCCAACTCCCTGTTCGAGGACAATGCGGAGTTCGGCATGGGCATGCGCGTGACCATCGACAAACAGGGCGCGTTTGCGCGCGAACTGCTCACGCGGCTTGAGGCGGAGCTTGGCGCGGCGGTCGTGGGTGAACTCCTGAACGCCGACCAGACGGCCGAAACCGGCATCGACGCGCAGCGCGTGCGGGTCGAGGCGCTCAAGGCGAAGCTGGCCACACTCGACTCGGCCGACGCGAAATCGCTGCTGGGCGTGGCCGACTTCCTGGTGCGCAAGTCGGTGTGGATCATGGGCGGCGACGGCTGGGCCTACGACATCGGCTACGGCGGTCTCGACCACGTGCTCTCCTCCAACCGCAACGTGAACATC
>CAIJOU010000297.1 GCA_903822375.1 Candidatus Hydrogenedentota bacterium | reverse complement strand
TATGGAGAACTGCCGGCCAACGAGGCGATGGCGCGCATGACCGGAATCATCACGTCTCTGTAACACTCTTGGGGCCCGTGGGCACATTCGCGCCCGGGGCTTGCAGGTTGGACTGCCGCCGGGATGAATTTACGCCTCATCCCGGCGGCTTCTTCTTTGGTGCGTGAAGCGAGCCGGGATTTTTCGCCGGAGACGGCGGCTGTGCTAGAGTAGTGCCCATTAACGGGAGCCCACTCATGCAGTTTACGCGAATGGCGGTGCGTTTCACGCTGATAATTCTGATGACCATCGTGCTGGTCGGGATTCGCCTGTTTTTCTGGCCGACCAGCCTGTTTTCCGAGCGTGCAGACCGACGCCTGCGCCGCACCTTTCTGCGCGCATGGAACCGTGGCTTCGCGCGCATCGCGAACATCCGCATCGTCGTGGAGGGAACGGCCCCCAAGCCCCCGTTCTTTCTGGTGGCAAACCATCTCAGCTATCTCGACATGCTGGTGCTCACCTCGCAGACAGGCTGCATCTACGTGGCGCGCGGCGACGTGGAGCACTGGCCGGTCATCGGCTTCCTGTCCAAATCCATGTACGTCATCTTTATCGACCGGAAGAACCAGCGCGACACCGTGCGGGTGAACGGACTCATCAGCCACGCCATCGACATGGGCGATGCGGTGGGAATGTTCGCCGAAAGCCGCATTTCGGTGGGCCAGGATGTGGAGCCTTTCAAGTCGGCCCTCATCGAGCCGGCCGTGGCGGCGCAGCTTCCGGTGCACTATGCGACCCTGGGTTACGAGACGCTTCCCGGGGACCCGCCCGCCAGTGAAATCGTAAGCTGGTGGCGGCCGGAAAGTTTTCTTTACCACCTCCAGCGGCTGCTGCGGCACCGGGGCGTGATTGCGCATGTCCGTTTCGGCGATGCGCCGCTGACGGGGAACGACCGCAAGGAACTGGCGCCGCGGCTGCACGCGGCGGTGCGCGCCAATTTCACGCCGCTGAAATAGGTCCGACAGCCTGGGCGAGAGGTCGGGAGTGGAACAGTTTCTCTTCGGAACGGAGGGGTTGAGCGCGCCCCGTGCCTGGCTTTGACTACTCCGGAAACACCGCGTCCACTCCTGCCAGTACGCCTCGTCAAAGTCCCCAAGTTTAACGGTGGCAAAACAACGACAGTGTCACTCAAGAAAGCTCCCCTGATACAGGGGGCTGGAGACCACTTCCTTCCATGCGGCAACGGCGTTGGGCGATGTTTGAAGAGAAAAGACGCGGCCGGACCCATCCTTTGAATTGAACCAGACCGCAACTTTTACCTTCGGAAACGTGTTGGGGATCGTTGTCAGAAATCCCTGCTTTATCCAATGGGCCCTGGCCATCGGGTCCGCCGGATTTTCCATTGCCCCAACCTCCCAAAGAATCATCGGCCGGGCGGAAAAGGCGGTGATGAGGTCGTAGCTGGGCTGGAACACCTCCTGAAGTGACCTCCAATTATTCTTTGGGTTGCTGTACCCGTCCAAGGCAACCCAGTCAACATATTCATCCCCGGGATATGCCTGTTTCAGCATGGCTCCATACTGCCGAATGCCGCCAGAATTGAGCACGTAGGGACACCAAACGAACTGGGCATTGGCGGCACCCTCTTTGCGAAAGATGTCCACAATGTGCCTGTAGGCAGTGGCATAATCCGCCGGGTTGGTGTTGCCATTCACGCTGTATCCCCACGGATACCAGGTGCCATCCATTTCATGCAGGATGCGCAGGATAAAGGGATAATGATAGGCGGCCGCATCTTTGGCAAACTGGGCTATGTATTGGTCATGTCTGCCTGAAACAATGGCCGGCCAGGAAGAGTCGGGCTGGTTGACGGCGATTTGGCGGTCATGGTATGCCTCTATCGGGCCTTTTGTCGGATTCCAGGTCAGCCCCGGCATAATCCCACGACTTCGGAATTCCTCAAGCATCCGCGGGTCAAATTGCCTGTAGCTTCCATCACGTTGCTGCCAGGTCATCGGCACCCAGGCAAAAGCCGGTTTTCTGCCCGCTTCAGCGGTATATCTGTCTAAGTTTGCTCCAGAGGTGTCTGCTTGCGGCTGATAGATGCCCAACGCTATGCCTGCGGTTACTGTCGGCCCGCCGAAAGCCATGCATGCCGTCAACAACGTGAGTGCACAACAGGTCATCCACGTTTTCATTCTAAAGCCGCTCCTTTTACTTTCGCCAAGTATCGGCCCAGCCGTGATTTAAGGCCTCAAATCTGAGGCCTCAGATTCCTCTTCCCCGCTCAGCGCAGCGGAGCGTCCTTGCCGGCGACGACACGGATGGCGGCGGGGAGCAGTTCGATGGTGGCGGGCAGCATGCCGGGGACCTCGCCGTCGGTATTGATCTTGACCTCTTCCGGTGAATCGACCCGGACAACCCACCCCCTATGGTAGGAAATGACATCAGGCCGTTTCATAAGTCCGCCGCGGTAGATGAGGGGAATGCTCCGCAGGGCGTCCCACAGGGCGACGGGTCCGATGATGTAGATGTCGAACAGCCCGTCGTTTAACAGCGCGTCCGGCGCCACGTGCATGCCGCCGCCGTCATACTGGCCGTTGGCGATGATGATTTCCTTGACAAGCTGCTCGGTCACCTTGCCGTCGATCTCGATGCGCATGCGCTTGTCGGTGTAGACAAACAGCGTTTTCAGCATGGCCCAGCAGTACGACACAAAGCCGCCCCAGGCCTTGGTGTTGCGGTTGACCTGGTAGACCACCTCGCCGCCCATGCCGATGCGGCTCGTGTTCAGGAAGTGGCACATGACCTCGCCGCCCTCGGGGCGGTGGCAGGTGATGCGGGCCACGTCCATGCGGATGACCCGGCCGTGGGCGATGTGCGGCAGCGCGTCCTCAAGCTTGCGGGGCAGGCGCAGGGAGCGGGCCAGATCCGAACCGGTGCCGTGGGGCAGAATGGCCAGCACGGCGTCGGGGTTCACCGGACGGGTGCCTTCGAAAAAGCCGCTGCTCACCTCGAAATGGGTGCCGTCGCCGCCAATGCTGACGATGCGGGTAAAGCCGTCATGCAGGGCCTGGCGGGTCAGTTCGGTGCCGTGTCCGGCCGACTCGGTGAAGAACACCTCAAAGTCGGGCAGGTGCCTGTGCATGGCTTCAAGAATTACGGGCCAGCGTTTCCCGGTGCGCCCGTGGGCCGAGCGGGGGTTCACGATGACCGCGATCTTCTCGTCTGCGGGCACGGACACGGTCAGACCCGCACATCGGAGGCGACACCGCCAAGCTGTGCGCGGTGCCGTTCAATGACGGGGTCCACCTCGGTCTCCATGAACTCCACCACCTGTTCGGGCGCGCGGCCCACAAACTCGCGCAAATCGAGCACCTGGTCGATTTCGGCGCGGGTCATGCCTATTTCCGGATCGACGGCGAGCCGATCGAGCAGGTCGTTGTCGCCGCCCTCCTCCTTGACCCGCGCCGCCGCCGCGTGCGAGTGGGTGCGGATTGCCTCGTGCAGCGCCTGGCGGTCGCCGCCGCGCCGCACCCCGGCCATGATGATGTTCTCGGTGGCCATGAAGGGAAGTTCGGCCCAAAGGTGCTTTTCGATCACCTTCGGGTAGACCTTGGGCCCCTCCATCACGTTCAGCCAAAGGTTGAGGATGCCGTCGGCCGCGAGAAAAGCCTCGGGCAGGCTGAGCCGGCGGATGGCCGAATCGTCGAGCGTGCGCTCGAACCACTGGGTCGCCGTGGTGAATTCACCGTGCAGCGGGGACACCATGAGGAAGCGCGACAGCGCGCAGATGCGCTCGCAGCGCATGGGGTTGCGCTTGTACGCCATGGCCGAACTGCCCACCTGGGTCGACTCGAAGGGCTCCTCGATTTCCTTCATGTTGGCCAGCAGGCGCATGTCCGTGCCGAACTTGTGCGCCGACTCGCCCAGTCCGGCGAGCGTGCGCAGCACCTGCGTGTCCACCTTGCGCGTGTAGGTCTGGCCGGTGATGGTGAACGACGAGGCGAAACCGAGTTTCTCGGCGACCATCTGGTCCAGCCTGCGGACCTTGTCATGGTCGTTGTCGAAGAGCGCCATGAACGACGCCTGGGTGCCCGTGGTTCCCTTCACCCCGCGGCAGCGCAACCGCCCCAGCAGCGACTCGATGTCCTGAATGTCCATCAGCAGGTCCTGCGCCCACAGGCAGGCCCGCTTGCCCACCGTGACCACCTGCGCGGGCTGGTAATGCGTGTAGCCCAGCGTGGGCATGTCCTTGTATTGCAGCGCGAACGCGCGCAACTTGTCGAGCACCGCCACGGCCCGCGTCAGCAGCATGCCGAGCCCGTCGCGGATGAGAATCAGATCCGTGTTGTCGCCCACGTAGCAACTGGTCGCGCCCAGATGGATGATCGGCCTGGCTTTGGGGGCCACGTCGCCGAAGGCGTGGATGTGCGCCATCACGTCATGGCGCGTCTTGCGCTCGTATTCGCGGGCCTTCTCGTAGTCGATATCGTCGAGATGTGCGCGCATCTCGTCAAGCTGCTCGTCCGTGATGGGCAGGCCCAGTTCCTTTTCCGCCTCGGCCAGCGCCAGCCAGCACCGGCGCCAGGTGGAGAACTTCCGGTCGGCGCTCCAAAGGCGGGTCATTTCCCTGGTGGCTACCCGTTCGACGAGCGGGGACACATATTCGGAGGTCATTGCACAGTCACTCCTTTGTCGCGCCGCCAACATCCCCCTAAATCCCCTTTCGGAGGGGGACTTAAGAGCGGCGGACCGTCACATATTCACGCTGTGGCCGGGTCTCTACTCGGCCGGAGCGTCCTTGGCAAACAGGTTGAATCCGCCTTCGGTGGCCATGGCGGCCACGGCCGTGACCGGGTTCAAACGCCCGGCAAAAACACCCCCGCCGAGAATGTGGTCGCAGGCGTCCTGAGCGGAGCCGACCGGGAATGCATCGCCGTATGCGGGAAGCACACGGTTTTCTTCATAGGTTGCCACGTAGCAGAGACGGCCCGGCGCAAGCGCCACCCGTTCCACCTGAATCCCGTCGTGGCGGACAATGCCCAGCCAACCCGAACCGTCCCGCTTGTCGACCACGGCGCTGATGCGCGGCGTGTTGTAACTGTCCTTTTCATAATCGAGGATGAGCGACGAAAGCGTCACTGCGTCGCGGGGGGACATCCCCTGGTCGATCTTCTCCGCTATCGAGTCCGTCTGGCTGCCGTTGGTGACCACGGCCACCGCGCCGTCGCACACGATCCGCACGCAGTTGTATGCGATGTAAGGGTTCTTTTGAACGTCCAGCTCGTGGCCGGGTTTGGGCACTATGCTCACTTTGTCCCGGCCAATCACCGCGGTTCTGTTGGGGAAGGAACGGCTGGAGACGCGGTACATGGCGCACAGTCGGCCGTCATGGGTTTGGGCGACGCTGACAATCCGTCCTACATACATGGGTTCAGATCCTTCTGATTGGTTAAGGGGCCCGATGGCGGCCATTATAGCCGAAAAACGCCCCCCCCCGCGACAGCGCCGCATCGCGCTCAAGCGGGCACACCCCGCGTCCGCCCCACCGAAGTGCCGGATGGAACGGCACAGGCCGGCTTACTGAAGGAATGGGGCAGGAAAAATGTATCAGACAAAAAAAGGGGCCGGAGCCCCGCGGTGGTCAGCAACCGCGAAGCCCCGGCGATGGGAGGGGAAAACCTAGAAGGTGATCTCTGTCTCGATGAAAGCGTAGTCGTACTGGTCTTTCTCTTCGCCGCCCCACTGGAGGAGGCCGTTTCCGGAGATATAGGCGTCTTCAAGACCCTTGTCGCCGAAGAAGTGAATGAAACCGGCACGGAAGATGAGGTCCGCACTGTACTGATAGAAGCCGTAGATGCCCGCTTCCCAGCCCAGGGGCGAGGAGTGGGTAACAGGGCCGGACTTGTCGGCGGAGAAGTAGGCGCCCAGAAGCGTGAACTTGAGGCATTCGGTGGGCACGATGTCGACACCGAGCGAGTAATAGAACACGTTGGACAGGTCGGTCGAGTCGAGGAACTCGGAGTACTCGATGTTCGAGAAGAGCCGGTTGAAGGGCAGTGTGCGGTCATTGGACCAGATGCAGCGGTCGGGCTTGCCGCCGCCGAAGTAGGAGAACGCCGCCCAGGGCCGGGGCGTCCACATGCAGTCAAAGGTGTAGCCGACGCCGGCATTGGCCGCAAAGGCGTCGTACTTGGTGTCGGCCTCGCCGAAGCCGGCGGGGCATGCCGACGGCAGATCGTCGACGGAACCGAACTGATAGGCAACTTCTCCCTTGTAGTCAAACGAACCAATCTTCCCTGCTCCGCGGAGGCCGACCGTTTGGATGTTGACGCCGTTGCCGGTGGGCAGCAGTGCGCCGTCATCGCGCACGTACATCCAGTACGCGTCGAGGCTGGTGTTCTCGATGCCGGTGTAGCTGCCGTAGACGGCGTAGAAGTCCGTGTCGCCCTTGCCGAAGTTCTTAAAGTTCTCGGCAAGCTTGGACGCCACGGCGTCCACCGAGAAGGCGTCGGTCTTGTAGGTCAGGCGCACC
>CAIJOU010000296.1 GCA_903822375.1 Candidatus Hydrogenedentota bacterium | reverse complement strand
TTGCGAATTATAGCACAACCGGGAGGCGCTTTTCCGGTTGGCGCTTCGGCGGGCGAATCCCGGGCTGACGCGGCTATTTCACGTCTTTTCCGGCGGGCATGTCGAGCGGGCCGTTGTGCACGGCCAGGCGGATGTCGCAGCCCTTCTGGTCAAAGTAGCCGGCCGGGCCGTAGTACATGAGATAGAGGTCGTCTGCCACCTTCAGCACCTCGGCGTCCTGGCCCTGCAGAAGCCGGCGATTCTGCGCCTGCCAGTTCAGTCCGTCCGTCGAAGTGGCGTAGCCTGTCCAGCAGTCCCTGCAGCCCGGCCGCACAAATTCGCCGAAGAACATGAACCACCGGCCGCCTTCCTGAAACACGTGGGTGAATTTGTACATTGCCGGATAGTTCAGCCCGGCGATGCGGACGGATTGCGGATCCTCGAAATCGAAATCCATTTCATTTCTGGACTCCGCGCGGAACAGGCCCATCGGCTCGTGCGCCCGGTCCCAGTAGTACATGTAGTAGCGGCCCGCCGCCTTGTCATGGACGACATGGTCGTCCTCCACGTTGCCCAGCCGGCTGATCTGGCCCCGCTTCTCGAAATGAACGCCGTCCGCCGAGACCGCATAGCCCCAATTGCAATGGCCACCCATGCCGCCGCCGTACCACAGCTTGAACTGGCCGTCCTCGTGAAGCACAAAGGGGTCCCACGTGCCGTCGCGGTCAAAATCATGCCCGCCCCCCTTCGGCAACACCGGATTGGCCGGGTCCTTCGTCCAGTGCACGCCGTCGCGCGATGTGGCATGCCCAATCTGGATGGAGTTGTAATCGGTGCTGCTGTTTTCCCGGACGCCCCACGCCTCGTAGTACAGGTGGAACAGGTCGCCCACCTTCAGCACGGTCATCGAGCCCAACGCGCCCGCATCCCATTCACCCGCCGCGCCGGGCCGCAGTACGGGATTGTCCTTGCAGGGCGTCCACTGGTCCGCGGTGCCCAGGTCGCGCACCTGCTGTTCAGTCAGCGCCGATACCGCCGGTTCCTGCGCCATGGCCGGCACTGCCCCGATAACCATGCAGAACCACGCGAGATGCCTTAATGGATTCATATAACATTCTTTTTGCCTCGTCCGCCGGCGACTTCCTGGGGCGTGTTTCAAAAACATGCAACCGTCCGCATTCCAGCCCCGGGGGACGCGGGACTCATTTTTCGGATTTTCGGAGCGTCTCAAGCGTAACCGCGGCCTTGGCCAATGCGGGCTCAATCCAATTGGTGTCCGACCTGTCGGGGCCGGCCAAGAGCAGGTACTCCAGGGAAAAGCGCTGCCCCGCCTGCAATGGCTGCCGCTTGCGCGCATCCAGCACGTGGAGTTCGATGTTGTCCACGTGCCCGTTGTTCACCCTGGGGTGAATGGGACCGGAGGTGCGCTCAAGGGGTGCGAGCGCGACGCAACCGCCCTGTCCCTGCCGGGTGCCGTAAATGGCAATCCATCCGCCGCAGGCAAGTTCCTGGCCGTCCCAATAGTGCATGTTCGCGAGAAGTCCCGTCTTGCTCACGTCCAGGGTCGCCACCGACCCGTCTTTCATCTTCGCGGCTGCGGTGGAATAGCTGTTCTCCTGCGTCATGAACTCGACCCAAACGGCGTTGACCTCGGGCAGGTCTTTCAGCACGTCGAGTTCCGTCTGAGCGAAGTGAACCTGCATTTGGCTCTCCGGGTCGTACCAGATGCGGTGCGTCTCCCTGCTTACAAAGTAATCGCGAAACTTCCATGCGCCGCGATAGCCCACCACGCGCCCCGAAGGCACGAGCACTTGAAACTCCACGAGTTGCTGGCCTTCGGACTCGACCCGGTCCGTAAGCCAATGGCCTTCACTACCCATGAGAAAGTGCGGCCAGTTCACGCCGGCGAGCCGGCCGGTGGGGGAAAGGATATTCACGTTTCCCTGCCACACGTCGGGGCGGATTGCGGCCAGTTCCTTCTTGTCTCCGGCAATCACGACCCGGTAGTCATCCGTGCCCGCGGCCACCAGATTGAGCGGCGGGCCGTCGGATGCGGCCAGTAGGGTGAATAGCAGGACTGTAATCAATGGCAAACTCCGTCTGTACCGGCACTCCAGGGAATCTCGCCGATTTCATCAAACAAGAAAGACTGTTTCTTCCGGGTCATTCCAGCACGAAACTGGCGGGGGCATAAGCGTGCAGCGGGAAGCTGAAACTTCTGTCGGTAATCGGTATCGTCGCCTGATCTGGCAAAGGCTCTCCGCGCAACGTGACCGGACGCGTCTGGGTGGCCACCATGCCCGCCGGAAGCGTCACGGTCAG
>CAIJOU010000295.1 GCA_903822375.1 Candidatus Hydrogenedentota bacterium | reverse complement strand
GCGAGTGCATTTGACCGACCAAGCCACGGCACGGTTACACTGATGGTCAGAAAGGCTGCTTTAGAACCGCAAGTCCAACGGGACCAGGTTTCCCTCTTTCTCCCCGGCCCGCATGATTGCCGTAAACGACGACGGGCTCTCTTAATGAAGACATTCGCGTCCTCAAGAAGGAAAGCCACCCCACCAATGTGACGTGGCTTTCTGTGATGGTCCATATTGCTAGCGCCAGCAGGGCGTTTTGGCCTATTTCGTCCGTCCGCCCCGGTGTGCGCTCACACCGGGTTCGGTGACTTCTCGCTCTTAAGGCATTTGCAGATTAATGTAATCGTTGTACACTGGGGAATAGTTGTTTGCGGCATCCAGATACTGCACCCGCACCGTGTGATAGCCGTTGGGCAGCGGCAGCGTGTAGGCGCGGGGTGTCCTGGGATACTCCCATGGTGTCCAATGCGCGCCGTCATCGCTGAAGCGCATGCGTACCACACCGGTCCCGGCACCGTCCGTCCAGGTCAATCCCAATGAAACGGACTGGCTTGTCGTTACCGACGCGTTGCCGTTGATGACAATTGAACCTGTGGGCGGTATGGTGTCCAACCGAATGTAGTCACTGAACGCCGGCGATATACTGCCCTCCAGGCCGCGGTACTGGACCCGAACCGTATGATAACCCTCTCCAGCCGGCAGCGTATAGGCGCGGGTGGCCGCCAACGGCTCCCAGGCAGTCCAATGCGCGCCGTCATCACTGAAGCGCATCTTGTCTATTAAGCCCCCCCAACCGCCACCCCAGGTCAATGCCAGGGTGACTTGCGTGCTGTTGGTTGTGCTGCTGTTGCCGTTTATAACTATGCTTCCCGTTTGCGCCGGCATGGCTTCCAGGATTGCCGTGTCGTCGGACGAACCGGTGAGCACCCTGTCCGCTTTCGGGGAAAACGCCACGGAATTCACCGCGAGCGTGTGCCCGGTAAAGGTTTGGATGACGGCCCCCGTGGACACATTCCACAGTTTCGCCGTGCCGTCGTCCGACCCGGTAAGCACCATCGTGTTGGTCGGCGAAAGCGCCACGCCGTAAACATAGGACGTATGTCCAGTGAACGTGCGTGTCAGGGCGCCCGTGGAGGCATTCCACAGTTTCGCCGTGCCATCATACGATCCGGTGAGGACCTTGGCCCCGTCCCGCGAGTACGCCACGGAACCCACAACACCCGCGTGCCCTGTCAGGGTGCGTATCAGGCCGCCCGTGGAAGCTGTCCACAGTTTTGCCGTGCCGTCCACCGACCCGGTGAGCACTTTCGTGCCGTCCGGCGAAAACGCCACGGAGTACACTGCACCCGTGTGTCCGGTGAAGGTTTGCAGAACGCTGCCCGTCGTCACATCCCACAGTTTCGCCGTGCCGTCATCGGACCCGGTGAGCACTTTCGTGCCGTCCGGCGAGAATGCCACCGAACCCACGACGTTCGTGTGCCCGGTGAGTGTCAGGGCGACCAGTCCCGTGGACGCGTTCCACAGTTTTGCCGTGTTGTCATCCGAGCCGGTGAGCACCGTGGCGCCGTCCGGCGAAAATGCCACGGAGTACACGTATGAGGTGTGTCCTACAAATGCACGTATTGCATCCCCAGTGGCCGCGTTCCACAATACGGCCGTGGTGTCATAGGACCCGGTAAGCGCCTGCGTTCCGTCCGGTGAAAATGCCACGGACGACACCCAGTCCAGGTGACCCGTGAATGTTACCGATGCCGTAGCGGTGGTTGCAGCCGAAACCAGTATTGCCGCCGCCACCATACGCATGGATATGCCTCCAAAATGTGTCCGCATGGTCATGCAACTCCTTATTTTGTGCGGGATCAACTTATCCTTGTTGCTTCCCGACGTCCGCACCGTAGCCATATACCGTCGGCCTGTCCGCCGTCGATTACTGCATAACTTAACGTTGACATCCAGTCATTTATTGCGGATGCCTGTTATTGCTGTTATTCTGACTGTCGCATCGGTTGTTTCCGCACCGTATAAGTATTGCAACAACAGCATCTTACTGTCGTTCAGAACCACTCCCCCGCAGGAATTCCGGTGACCGCGATTGTTGGCTGAAAAGAGTCACATCCTGCAATAATCTGCTATACTGGGTTCGTTTAGGGTTGCAGTCATGAATAGACCACTTTCCATAGTCCTTGCGGCCACCCTCGGCTACTTTTTGCTTCCGGCGGGAAATCTCACCTGGGCACAGGCCGTAACCGCGACTACCACCGTGCCGAAAACGCCACCGCCGGTCACCGTGTACGAGGTGGACCTGCCCGATGCGGCCGCGCTTGTCACACTGACACAAAGCGGGCTGGATGTGGCCAATGTAGAAGGGCTGACAGCGACGGTTTATGTACGCGAGGACGAGCAAGGCCTCCTTGCCTCATTCGGCTGGCCAGCGCGGGTGGTGGAAATACAGCCCGGACCGGCCAATGAGAAGCTGGTCAATGGATACCGGTCCAATCCGGATATCGCCGCGCAGTTCGCCGCGTGGTTCCAGGCCTATCCGAACCTGTGCCGCTACGAATCGATCGGCAAATCGGTCAACAACCAAGACCTGTGGGCCATCAAGATTACCCAGAATCCTGACACGGTGGCGGACAAGCCCTCCGTGTGCTACATCTCGACAATCCACGGCGACGAGCCGATTGGCACGGACCTGTGCCTGCGCTTCTGCGAACTGCTGCTCAGTTACTATGGAACGGATGCGGGCATCACGGCGTTCGTAAACAGCACGGTGATCTGGGTGTTGCCGCTGATGAACCCGGACGGCATGGACAACCGCACACGGTATAACGCCAACAACGCGGACCTTAACCGCAGTTTCCCTGTCTACGCCACCAACTTCACAACCACCCTGTTCGACGGGGAACGACTCGGAGACGCGGGCCGGCAACCCGAGGTGGCCGCAGTAATGAACTGGTACGCTGAACAGGGGTTTACGCTGGCCGCAAATCTGCACGCCGGTTCCCAGGTTGTAAACTACCCCTACGACAACATACCGGGAGTGTCGAGCGGCAGCAGCGCGATCTGCCCCGACGACGCCCTGTTCCAGAATCTTTCGCTCCGTTATGCGACGCTTAACGTGTCCATGCACGCGAGCACCGAATTCACCAACGGCATCACCAACGGCTGCGCGTGGTACATTCTGGTGGGTGGACTGCAGGACTGGTCCTACCGCTTCCTCGGCAGCCTGCATGTGACCATTGAACTGTCCTATACGAAGTGGCCTTCGGCAATCACTCTGAACGGTTACTGGTTGAACAACCGCGCGGCCATGCTGGCCTACCTTAAAGCGGTGCACATGGGCGTGCGGGGCCTCGTGACGGACCGTGTCACGGGAACGGGAGTAGAATCAAAGGTGATGGTGCAGGACAACGCCGAGCCCATGTTTGGCCACCCCGGACTGGGCAACTACCACCGTCCGCTGCTGGCCGGCACCTACAACCTGTCCTGGAGCGCCCCCGGATACATTACCTACCATGTGGACAACATCGCAGTCACGAGCGATACGGAAACCCGGGTCGATGTGGGTCTCTCCAACGGCGATGTGAACGGTGACGGACAGGTCAACTCGGTGGACCTGCAATTGGTCATCAACGCCGTGCTGGGCCGCACCTCCGCGGTCACCGTGGACGCCGACGTGGACGGGCGCGGCGTGACCGCCACGGATGTGCAGGCCGTGGTGAACATGGCGCTCAACCGGGGCTGAGACCAGGCGGCACTCTTCCTACTTCGCCTCCTGCGCGCCGGCCAGAAGAATATTCACCTCGTCGAGAAGCGCCCTTGGGCTGGCGGCCAGCTTGTCCAGAATGACCGCTTTGTCATAGACCTCGCGGGCCTCCCCGAGTATTTCCGGATTTCGCAGTTGCGTCAAAACGATGATTGGGGGAATGTTCGTCAGCACCCTGCAGATGTCGCGCAACAGCCGTATTCCGGTCCTTCGCCCGTCCGTGTTGGTGGGATCATTCGCATAGCGGCCGTCGGCGGGCATATTTATGTCCAGAATGATAATGTCCGGGCATCCATCCTGGGCGACGCTTTCAACATGGCGCATCGCGTCCTCGGCATATCTATAGAAGGCGACGGAATGCCCCCCTGTCTTTTCCAGCATGATGCAATGCCAGCGGAGCGGGCCTTCCTCATCGTCAACGAATAGCACGATTGCCATGGCTACTTTCCCTTCGCGGTTTTGTTCGCATGCCACCCGGGTGTGGTCAGTTCGTTTGGCAGCATTATGGTTATCTGCGTGGGCTGCGACCGGTGCGTCACGGCCACCCTGCCGCCGTGGGCCTCAACCAGGTCCTTTACAATCCACAGCCCCAGCCCGTCGCCGGAGACATTGAACCGGTCCGCGCCGGGGCCGCGGACGTAAGGCTCAAAGATCACCTTCTCGTACCCTTCAGGAATTCCCCTGCCGTAGTCGTCAAAGATGATGAGGAGGCTGTTCCCCTCCCGCTTTGACCGGATGTTGACCTGGAAACTCTTCGGGTCCTTGAAACAGTATTTTACGGCATTGCCCAGCAGGTTGAAAAAAATCTGCTGGAACATCGCCTTGTCTATGTAAAGCTGGGGTATGTGAAACAGGCCGTCGTCCTTGATCTGCCGCCGATCATAATGTCTTTCCTGAAGCAGTATTTCAATGTGCCGTTTGGCGGGGGCAAGCACATCCCTCAGCATCCACACCGGGCCGATGACGGGTTCCAGTTTCTCCTCCCTGCCGCTGATCTTGTAGCGGTAGAAGTCAATCCGCCGAATCTGCTGCTCCTGGAGGCGCAGCCAACTGTTGATGTCCTCGATGTAGTCATAGTTGTAGCGGATGTGCTTGGCCTTCGTCTCCTCCTCCATCACCTGCACGGCGCCGCGTATGGCCGTAAGCGGCATCTTGATTTCATGGATGGTCCGGTCGATGGTTTTGCGGAACCGGTCGGTCTGCTGCAGCGTCAGCAGATTGGGCGTTATCGCCTGGCACAGGGACTCGGCAATGGCCATGTCACTCAGCGAGAACATCTGCCTTCCCGAAATTCTGCTGCGCAGCCTCAGCACACCGACGGACTCCCCCTGCTGGTCCCGAATCGGCACCATGAGACACAGGGAGTAGTCTTTTCCGGCGACATCCTCCTCGCTCTTGGGCGTGTGCGTGCCCGTCGGCTTGTAGATGAGCGATGCCTCGTTGTTGTGCCACACCGTTCCCGTCATGCTTCCGTCGTCGGCGGTGTAATACTGCTTCTCTATGGGGATGTCATAGCGCCAGTGTAGACCGGAAGTGCTCGCGCACAGCAGCCGCTTGCGCTGCTCGTCCGCAAGAAAAATGCTTGCGCCCCTGCAATCCATGATGCGCATGATTTCCTGCAGCGCGGCCGCCAGGAAACTTTCGTAGGAATGGGCGCCCGCCAGATGCTGCTCAATCTGGAGCGCCTTTGTTCTGGACAGGTCGTCTAGGGCGATCTGATAGGCCCGTGATATGGTGTCAGAGAACACAATCAGAAACTCTTGGCAGTCGGGCTCCATGGGTTCTGTGCAGCAGAATGTCACCAGGAGCTGCACCTGGTTCGCGTTGTAGGTGTTCAGAATGGGAAGGACCATGACCTCCCTGCACGGGCTGGCCTTGGTGAACTCCGCAAACCACCCCGCGCCGTCCCCCGCCGTCACCCGGACCAGCGCCTTGCTTTCCGTGGCCCGTCCCAGCGGACAATCCTTTGCCTCGTACAGCGTGTGCGGCATGCTTCGGGGAGGATATTCGCCGAGCAGTCCGAGAAGTTGGTCCGTTGGGCAATACTCCCATATCTGCGCCGAGCGCACGCCGGAAAGGCGGCTGCACAGAATGCCCAGCATGCCCGCGCCAAAATCTTCCAGGGAGTCCCTCCACAAATGGTCGAACACCTCCCGGTAGAGGCTGCCGCTCTCCCTTGCCTGGCCGAGGGTCTCGGGCGCGGAGGGCGCATGCGAACGCAGCCACACCGGCTTTCCCGGCGGCAAGTCCGCGCGCTCTGACAGCGCGGGGGGAACCGCCAGACGCCCGCCGTTGTCCATAATCCACTGGCGCGACTGCTGGGCGTATTCCGCCGGCGTGGTCTTTGCGTGGTCGCACTCCACCACCACCCATCCGCCGTAGTCCTTCTTTTGCAGGTACTGAAGCACTTTCTCCGGATGAACCTCCCCCTTTCCCGGGAGACAGAATCCTCTTGCATACTGCTGGAAGGATCGGCCGTAGATGCCCGTCCAGTCTTTCAAGTGCACGGAAGCCAGCCTGGAGTAGTGCTCCTTGATAAGATGCTCGTAGTCAATCCGCGCCAGATAGAGGTGCGCCGTGTCGGGTATGAGCAGCACGTCCGGATGCTTTTCCAGACACTCCTTTATTGCATCCTCCTGGATGTTGGCCCGATAGACGTGCGGGTGAAGGGCAAGAGTGATCCCCTCCCGGGAAGCGTACGCGAGAGACGCGTCATCCGCCCGTTCCACATAATAGTAGGAGCTATCGATGCGGCCTGCCCGGCAATAGTCCACCCTATCCTTGAGCCCGCCGCCGCACAGGGACAGCAAATGCAGTCCGTAATACTCCAAGAGTTCCCGCAGGTCGTCCGGCGGAGGCAGGAATGCCGGAGCCTGGGCAATTTCAAGCCCCTCAAAACCGCATTCCCGGATATTGGACAGTATCTCCCTGTAGTCCGTTGGTCTGGCACCCCAGATTATCGTTTGAAACGCGTACTTCATCATCCCTCTCCAGACCAGGACACACTGCGCGGTTATGCTGTCACGCTACTGGTCCATACTTTCTTGTGGTGAATATTAACAATATACGGGCATGACTGCGTATTGTCAAAGGCCCCATGCGTTTAGACTTCCTGATAGGGGCCGGGACTTCGAGACATTGTCCGCAATCACGTTTGGCACCCCGCGTTCTGTTTTGCCTCTGGAAGGAGGCCAACAGCAGTGGCCACGGGTTCCGCTTCGCTCCACCCGTGGGTATTGTTGCACGGCCCCTTTGGGGCCAAGAACAGCCCAATGGCAGCAGTCAAAGCCCCTCTCGCAGGCTTCAGACTCCTGTTGCCCGTTACTTCTTTCCCGGACTGAAATTCTTGCTTGCCCCTCCTATTTTCGGAAATGTGGGCAGGGGTGCGGCTGCGGACGGTGCTGTGGTGGGCGCCGCAACTGGTGCGGCGGGGGCGGGTTTGGGCAGGGGTTCTGGCTTCGGAAGTGCCGGGGCGGTGGCGGGTGCCGCAACCTTTTTGGACCCGCCCTTGAGGGCACGGTCCATCTCCTCGATCATGTTGGCAACGTCGGCGCGCTTCTGGAGCAGCAACTGGCTGTCGCGGGTGAAGGTGACGAGGCTGGGCACTATCTTTTCGAGGTTGAACACCTCGGCGGCGCGGGCCAGCAGCGCCTCCTGGCCGCCTTGTTCAAGCAGCTTGGCGCGGCGGTCCATGAAGAGCGAAAGGTAGTCGTAATCCTCAATGCCATCGCGGATGATTTCCCAACGGACCGAGTTGATTGGCCCGTCCGGGCCGGGATAGACAAGCGCGCCGTCACCATTGACCGGGGTGGCATCGAGCAGGTCCTTCTCGGGATTCTGCCACGCGGGGATGTAGTCGATGTTCCAGTACTGCATGCCGCGAATGCCGAGCGCCCATGCCTGCCAGAACAGGATGCGGTGCTCGATGCCGGCGAAATCGACGAAGAAGTTTCCGTAGGGCCGGGGCGGCGTGTTGCTTACGTACCACCAGACCTCGCGCCCGCCGCCAATCCGCTTGATGATGTCCAAGCCGTTGGGAGTGTCCAGCACCTGGGCGTGGATGCACCACAGGTCGGAGGCGTCGGGCAGGAAGGGACGGATGCCGATGGTGCTGATCGACACGGGAATGTCGGGCGCGGCGCCCTTCCACTGCTTGACGGCCTCCAGCAGCTTGGGCCAGCCGGGTTCCATCGGCTCATAGGCCAGCGGGGTGAATACTTTTCCCTTAAGCCCGGCGCGCACGACCATGTCGTTGACCGCCTTGAGCTTTTCCGGCGCGCTGCGCAGGTCGGGGGACACGGCGACCTGGGTGGCACCGCGGCCCAGCGCGTCTTTGAGCACCGCCATATCGGCGTCGGGCCCGGCGATCATCAGCGGCTCGCGCAGCGTGACACGGTGTTCGAGCGCATTGTTCAGGTAGGCCTTGGACAGCGCGGCACCCTTGATCTTGGCGCCGCGCGCGGCGGCCTCGTCCCAGAAACCGAAGTCTGTTTTGAGCCGGGGCGTGACAGGGAGGTCAAAGTCGTACACGCGCAACTCGACGGCAAGGGGGCGCGGCTTTTCACCGTCAGCGGTTATCTGCCAGGTGCCGCGGTACACGCCGCCGGGCAGGCCGGGCTTGGCATGCACGGTGACCCAGAGCGTTGTAATTGCACCGGGCTCGGCGACGAAAGGCTTGTGCGGCGGCAGTTCGTCGGGCCACAGGCCCGTGGGCCCCTCAAAATGCGAAGGGATGCGCACCTGCAGATACCGAACGTCATTGAGCGTGACATCTGCGGGCGTGATGCGCGCGGTGCCGTCGGTGTGAATCAAATCGGCCAATTGAAGCGTGGTCTTGAGCATGGCCTGTTTCGCCGGGCGGAAACAGAGCTGAAAAGCCTCGCGTTCGCCGCGGGCAAGTCCGAGCTGCACGGACGGCTTTGCCGCGCCCACAGCCTCCACCTTGTCCTCGCTGAACACCTTTTCAAGCGAGGGCTCCACCCATATGTCGGCATCGCCGGTGAAGGCGAGCGTGCGCTTGAGCGTTCGCGGGCCGCGATCGAGCTGGTGGGAGGCG
The DNA here is from genome assembly GCA_903822375.1 of Candidatus Hydrogenedentota bacterium. Classification (GTDB taxonomy): domain Bacteria; phylum Hydrogenedentota; class Hydrogenedentia; order Hydrogenedentales; family CAITNO01; genus CAITNO01. Next base: position 2,320 of record CAIJOU010000295.1, on the reverse strand, counting down.
TCGGTCCACGCCTCCATGGGCCGGGGTGCGGGCTTGCCCACGGCAAAGCGCGCATCTATGCCGCCGTGGGGCGACCCGGTGTCCGCGCCGAGCGGGACTGTCGTCCCGTTCTGGCTGAACTTGGCAAGGAAGTCATAGTAGCCGTCCGCGGGCGGTTCAAAGGGATAAGTGCAACGGATGACCTTGCCCGGTTCTATGTCAAACTGTTTGGCGGGCAGCTTCCACACGCGCTCGTTTTCGGCGACCACGCGCGCGTCTATACGGATGCCCTTGAGCGGCTTGACGGCGGCAATGAGCGCCACGAGTTCGCCGCCGGTGGCGTCAAGTTGCACAGCCAGTTCATCGGTGGCGAAATCCACGCGCTTGAGACCGCGCACAATGCCGACGCGGTACACGGTCTTCCACACGGCGCCCGGCTTGAGCATGACGGGCACAAAGGCCGCCTGAAAGCCGCGGCCCGCCCCCTCCTCGTCCCAGAGCGTGAGGAAGGAGTGGGTCTGGTCGGCGTGAAACACGCTGTACACGGTTTCCGTGGTGGTGCTGTCGGTGGAGGCAATCCAGTTGCGCGCGGCGGGATACCAGCCGGTGCGGTTGGCCGAGACCATCCCGTCCAGGGAGGCAAAAGTAATCTTGTCCTCAGTCCCGCGCATGCCGCCGGGCTGCAAATCGTTGCGCACCCAGGGCGAAAGCCACTGTTCGTCCGTGCCCTTGTTCTCAACCGTCCAGGTGACGCGCATCGACGCCTCGTCGGGCAGCGGCTCCATGATGCGGGTTACGTGCAGCCCCTCGATATTGGGCCCCTCGCAGTTGTAGGAGAAGCGGATTATGGGCCGGTCCTTGGACTCGTCGAGGGCCTCCAGCTTTTCGCCGACCCTCCGGTTGGGAACATAGTGGCTGGGGATGCCGAAACCCTCCAGCAGGAGCCCGTTGGCCCCGACGGCGTTGGGCGAGCCGGTGAGCAGGCGCATCAGCTCCACCACGCCGCCGTCTTTCGGGGACAGCTTGATCTGGATGTAGTTGCCCGAAATGTCCACATCGTCGGTCAATTCCACGGCGAAGGCGGAAACGGCCGCACAGAGCAACAACAGAACGGTAACGAATGGGATTAAGCGCATCGGCATTCTCCGGGAAGGGGCAGACCACATTCCATATAATCGTTTCACACGCTATCCTACCCCGCGTTGACATCCCCCTAAATCCCCCTTCAAAGGGGACTTAAGCATGCGCGCGGTTAAGAATTGTCCAAGTTCCTGTTCTCGCCTCACTGGACCCGAAACCCAAGACCCTGGACCCTCCTTCTACACAATCGTTCTCAACTGCGGAAACATGATGACCTCGCGGATCGATGCGGAATCAGTGCAGATCATGGCCAGGCGGTCAATGCCGATTCCGAGGCCGGCCGTGGGCGGCATACCCACCTCAAGCGCGGTGATGAAGTCCTCGTCGAGATACTGGGCCTCGTCGTCGCCGGCCTCGCGCAGGGCACCCTGCGCCTCAAAACGCTCCCGCTGGTCGATGGGGTCGTTCAATTCGGAAAAGGCGTTGCCGACTTCGAGACAGGCGATAAAGGGCTGAAAGCGCTCGGTCATCGCCTCGTTGCCGCGCTTCTTCTTGGCGAGCGGCGATATCTCGATAGGATAGTCATAGAGGAAGGTGGGCTGGACCAGGTTGGGCTGCACCTTCTCGGACATGACCGCATCGACGATCTTGCCGTAGCCCATGGCGGGGTCCACGGTCACGCCGACACTCTTGGCGAGCCGGGCCGCCTCTTCGCGGTCACGCGTGGACTCAAGGTCGATGCCGGCATACTGCCGGATGGCCTCGTGAAGCTGGATGCGCTTCCAGGGCCGCTCGATGCTGATCTCATGCCCCTGATAGGTCAATGCCCTTGCGCCCACGGTGCGTTCGATCACATGGCAGAGCATCTCTTCTGTCTCGTCCATGAGGCCCATGTAGTCCTGGTACGCCTCGTACAGTTCCATGGTCGTGAATTCAGGGTTGTGGCGCGTGTCCACGCCCTCATTGCGAAAGCAGCGGTTGATCTCGAAAACCTTGTCGAATCCGCCCACAATAAGGCGCTTGAGGTACAGTTCGGGCGCAACGCGCAGGTAGAAGTCGTGATCGTAGGTATTGTGGTGCGTAATGAACGGCCGCGCCGTGGCCCCGCCGGCAATTGGGTGGAGCATGGGTGTTTCGACCTCAAGATAGCCGCGTGTCGTAAGCCATTCGCGCATGACTTGGATCATGTGGATGCGCTTTGCAAACACGCCGAGTACTTCGGGATTGGCCACCATGTCTAGATAGCGCTGGCGGTAGCGGG
>CAIJOU010000294.1 GCA_903822375.1 Candidatus Hydrogenedentota bacterium | reverse complement strand
TTCATTTGGCGACATGTTGCGCGTCCCCGGCACGCACAAAGACCTGCTCTCGGTGAAGGCAGCGGGCGGCGATGTGCGCATCGTGTATTCGCCTCTCGACGCGTTAAACCTGGCGCGCCTCAACCCGACCCGGCAAGTGGTCTTCTTCGCAGTGGGCTTTGAAACCACCGCCCCCGCCAACGCCATGTCGGTCTACCAGGCCAAAGCGCAAGGCATCGACAACTACTCGATCCTCGTGTCGCATGTGCTGGTGCCGCCAGCGATGGACGCCATTCTGTCCTCCCCGTTGAACCAGGTGCAGGGTTTTCTGGCGGCCGGCCATGTCTGCACGGTGATGGGTTACACCGAATACGAGCCGCTCGCGGCGAAGTTTCACGTCCCGATGGTGGTCACCGGCTTCGAGCCGCTCGACATCCTGCAGGGCGTCTATATGTGCATCAAGCAACTGGAGGAAGGTCGCGCGGAAGTCGAGAACCAGTACAGCCGCGTGGTGCAGCGCGCGGGCAACTTGCCGGCGCAGAAGACCATCGCTGAGATATTCGAGGTGTGCGATCGCAAATGGCGCGGCATCGGCGAGATTCCCATGAGCGGCTGGGGGCTGCGCGAGAAATACGCGTCCTACGATGCCGAGAAGCGCTTCGACATTGCCTCCGGCCCGGTTGAGGAACCAAAGGAGTGCATCAGCGGGTTGATCATGCAGGGCGTGAAGAAACCCGATCAGTGCCCGGCCTTTGGCGCGCGTTGCACACCGGAGCGCCCCCTCGGCGCCCCCATGGTCTCCTCCGAAGGGGCCTGCGCGGCGTATTACAGATACCGCAGAAGATAGAGGCGGATGAAAGTAGCTCTCATCGGCACGCGCGGCATCCCTGCCTCCTACTCCGGCTTCGAGACCTGCGCCGAAAACCTGGGCGCGCGGCTTATTGTGCGCGGGCATGCCGTCACGGTTTACAACCGCGCGCACCATATCCCTTATCGCGAATCGGTCTATAAAGGGATGCGGCTGGTGCGGGTTCGCGGCGTCGCCACCAAGCACCTCGACACGATCACCCATACGACGCTATCGATGTTGCACGCATTGACGCAGAACTATGATGCGATGGTCGTGTTTATTGCGGGTAATGCGCCGCTTTGTGTGATCCCGCGACTGTTCAGCCGCGCGCGCGTAGTCTTGAACGTCGATGGACTGGACTGGAAGCGCAAGAAGTGGGGCGGCGCGGCGCGCGGGTACCTGCGCTGGTCAGAGCAGGCGGCGCATCACGTCGCTCATGTTGTCGTCACAGATTCGCGCCGCGTGCAGGAATACTATCGCCGCGAGCACAAGGTGGAAACAGTCTTTATTCCCTATGGGGCGGATGTCGCGGCGCGCCCGCCCGGCAATGTGCTGAGCCGGTTTGGCCTCGCACCGCGCAAATACGTGCTGTTTGTCGGCCGGCTGGTTCCTGAGAACTGCGCCCATCACCTGGTGGATGCCTGGTCGGCCATCCAGCGCTTCGCCGCGCAGACGGGTGACGACATGAAGTGCGTAATTGTCGGCGACGCGCCGTATGCCGCCAGTTATATTGAATCCCTTAAGGCGCGCGCGGGGTCAAACCCGTCCATCGTGTTTACCGGCTACCA
>CAIJOU010000293.1 GCA_903822375.1 Candidatus Hydrogenedentota bacterium | reverse complement strand
CTCCTGAGGTCGCCATTTTTTCTTGCGTTCTTGAGGATGGGGATGACTTCCTCAAGCTTCAGGCGTCCTGCCGCACTCATTAGTTCATCCCATTCGATGCTCAAGGACACTCTTCTCGTTGTATTGCCTTTGTCAACGCTGGGTTGACCCAGTTGCAGCGTTTCCAGAACGACTTTCCTCGCCCCCGCCGCCCAAGTGTTCTGCTCTGCATCAGATGCCTGAGACGGGGGGCAGAACGCTCTAGACTCGGGATACTTGGGAGCCCAAATGGCAACCAATGCGTCCGCAATCAGCACCTTGGCTGGCAGACTTTCCCCGTTCCAAAGGCTTAAGAGCCTTGGGGTGACGTCGCTTGTTGCAGAACGTCCGATTTCGCGCATGCACAGTTCCTGGATTTCCATGCTGTCCGTCATCTCGTAAAGACTAATGAGGAAATCGGTCTTAACAGCAACTTCTAGGCCGTCAAGGCAACGACTGGCAGCATATGATCTGTTACCGTCTCCTCCAAGCATAAGTTCTTTCAGTGCGGGCAGATCTTCCGGCGTCACAACAAATCTAAACGCCTCTGCGGCGGCAGATGGGGCGTTTGCTCTTCCGTCACCTGTCTCCGTATTTGCCGTGCGAATCTGTTCGAGGAGAAACGGCGCCATCTTGCGCCCCACTTTGGCGGTCGTCAGTGGGAGCAGCCAGTAGTAACTTTTCGATTCATAGAGCGCCGACCCAGGCTGGACGGCCGATTCGAGAAAATCGCAGAACTTCGGGTCATTAATGAAATAGGCCTCGTCCGGATTCTCCCCCTTCTTTATGCGTTCAATCATTGTGTCGGTACTGAACTGGCCCGCCACAAAGGTGGAGGTCCATGTCGGCATCGGTGGCACCTGCCCGTTGGCCCAGCGGTTGCGCCATGTTTCGTCCGTGAGCCGGTCGGCGATGGGCTGACGGAATTCGTAGTAGGAGCACACCCCGCCAATCATGAGTTCCTGCGTGCCGCCCCGTTCCACAATGACATAAATGGGCATGACCCCGCCCACCCCCACCTCAACGCACTCTTGCGTCAGCATTTCGGAATGAATGTCCGAGACCAACGCCATCCAGGGCTGGTTCTTGTCGACGACATCATTTGTATCAAACCCCTGGAGCTTGCTGACGGTGAGCGCGTAGCCTTTCAGGAACAAAGCGTCATCTTTCGCGAGGGCCAGTCCCCCGATTTCCTTCTTTACCATTTCGGTCAGGCGCAGGACCATCGAGTCAAACTCCATTAGTCGACCCATGCCCGCTGCCTTAAAGTCAACGAAAGCGCCTCTGGTCTTTAAGGCCAACGCGTGTATCGCCTCAAAAAAGGGTAAATTTGTTTCCACGTATCCGACAATCGGTTCGTCGATTGACCCGCCCAGATACATCACGCTCTGCTTTGCGTGCAGCGCCCAGGCGTGGCGCATGCTGGCCCACGCCGACAGTGCGGTCATTAGGTTCTTGTCGGTGTAGGCCGGCGTTTTCGCAAAGGCAGGCGCTTTGGGACAGGCGGGGGCGTAGATGGTGTTGAGCAAGTTCAGGAACTGGGCGTAATGCGTGGGTTCGGGGGCGTTCTTGCTGTTGACAAAGGCCTTTTTCGACTGTGCGATCCCCTGATCGTAGGCAGGATTCTGTGTCTCAGGCTGCATCCTGGCCAGTTCCGCTGCCCGTGCCGAGCCGTTGACGGCCATGACATCCAGTCCTGAAGGGAATCCCCGTCCGGGGACCTCCGGGTCGGTGAGGTGCATGAACGCCTCGCCGTCCGGAAGGTAATGTTTTCCGAAGAAATGCATTCCTTTGGACAGCCTTCGCCAGTCAGGCATTTGTTCGGGCGTGAGCACCATGCCGTTTATCTTGGGGTCGCGGAGTTTGGCGGCCGCCTGGCCGAACGCCGCCCATAATTCCGGGGCGCTTTTACCCGCAGAAAGTGACGGCAGGACGTTCGCGTATTCGAGCGGGGTGAGGTCATCGCTTGGTGCCAGCAGGTACGAGTAGAGGCCGTCTATCCTAGCCCAGGAATCCTTCAGTTCCTCATTGGAGGAAAGGGCCTGTGCGATCATCAGTGCCGCCAGCGATTCCCGCTCGTCGACGACGCGGAAGGCCATGTTGCCATACCAACTCATGGCCCGGAAGTACCGTTCCAGCGTTCTGCTCGACGTGTAGAGGCCCCGGGGCTTGAACTGGCTGTAGTCCGTCTCGTACTTGAACAGAGGCGAAGGTGCGGGACCGGCGGCATCCATAATCAGCGCCAGTTCATTGCGCACTGCGGCTGGGATGTCCGCCGGGACTTCCTCGTCCGAGAGCAGGCATTCGGCGACCTGAAAGTAATGGTCGGCAAGTGTCTTCGCGTCCGTGTAGGCGGTCAGCATCCCCGCGACGCCATCCGAAGGAGCGCTCTTCAGGGCAGCCCGCGTATCCTTCGTGATTTTCAGCACCCGCCCGGCACAGTCCGCCTCGACCTGCTTGAGGAGTTCCTCAAAGATGACGTGGAAGGTGTTGTAGACCGAATCAGTGGTCACATAATGCGGCATCGTGTTGTCCGCATAGGGACCGGAGATGCGGTGGTAGAATTTCTGCACCACCACGAATCCGTTTTGTTTGAGCAGTTCTTTGCCCTGGTCCGGTCCCTGGTAGTGGTCTAGGTATTTTACGGCCGACAGGTCATTTATTACGTCCGCAGCCTGCGCACAGGCTCCGCACGTCAGACCCAACAGAACTACCGCGCCGACTCTTCCGAAGGTGCCCATGACGCTTCCTCCTCCATTGGAAAACCAACCAGAGTACTGTCATGGGACATTATGGATGCGCTGCTCCCCAGATACAAAAACCTTCGGAACACCCTGCGACGGGATGCGGTGAAATAAGCGTAGCTATCCTCTGCGGAACTCTGCGCTCTCCGCGTCTCTGCGATTCAGGCTTTATGTTCCGTATCGCAGAGGCGCAGAGGACGCGGAGCTTCGCAGAGAAGGAAACGGTGGTGACGTCTTGCGGCTGCGGATTACTTCAGGCCCAGCGCCCCCAGCAGGATTGAGCCAAAGACGAAGGCCCATATCTGCAGGAAGATGCTGCCTGCATCGCTCTGGGCCTTTTCGGGAACGGCGTTCTTGGGAATGGTCACCGACTTGATATGCTTCACGGCTGTGCTCCTTTCGCGTGATTATCCATCTCACCGTTAAGTCAACAACTGCTTGCACACACTTATTTCGTGAATGCCGGAAAGAGGAAATCCCCTCACCCCTGGCTTCGTTCGGCATTTCTACCCGTCTTCTCGATAATCGTCCATCAACACACCCGACGAACCTCTGTGTGAAGAGGAGATATCCATATGTCTTGCTGTCTTATTCTGGCTCCTGAATTCTGAATTCTGGATTCTTTTTGATACGTCTGCGCCGCACCCGAAGAATCAGCGGTACATGTCCACCCAGTGGAGCGTCAGCGGGCCGTTTTCGGCGGATAGGGCGGCTTCCGGCAGTTCCACCTGAATGAATCCGGCGCACATATGGGGAGTCAGGTCGGCCCACCGCCCGCCGTTCCCGTCGGTTGCCTCAAAGCCTTCAAGCCGTGTGAAGGGCCGATTGGGGTCGTATCGCAGTCCAACCAGGAGTTTCTGGAGCGGGCAGGCGGCATCGAGTTGCACCGTTGCCTCTCCAATGCCGGAGGGGCAGGTAAGGAGCAACCGCGGCGCGGTGGAGCCCGACTCCAGCACCCACTCATCCTTCTTGTTCTTGAGGGCAACCTCCACTGCGTTCGGGCAGGACAGGACACCGGCACCGGTGATGCGTATCTTGAAAAGGGCCAGGTTTGAGGCGGTAATGTCCGCCGTGACGGGCACCACGGTGACCATCTGCGCCACAAGGGCGTCGGGCGCGGGCGGATTGACCTTGATGGTCACGCTGACCTGCTCGGGATAGGATTCCGCCACCAGGATGACCGGAGTCTCAACCGTGTATCCCCCGGTCGGGAAGGTAAAGGTGCCTTCCATGCGCCAGGCTTGGTCGGACAACTGGTTCTTCGTCAGCGAACCCTCGAAGCCGAAGGCACCCGAAAGACCGTAGCCGAAGCGTCCGGAGAACGGTGTCAACAGGACATTCCCGCCGGTTATGTCCCCCTGTCCGCAGTCACAGTGGGGACATCCGCTGACTGAGAGGGCGGCCAGAAGCATCACCGCGCAAATGCCTGTCCGAAACGAAACGTGCATGCTCATGCTGTTCTCCTTGAACACAATACCTCTCACAGCCCGGTTCGTTGCAACCCGGTTCGTATTGCTGTTTTGGGGTAAATCAGAAGGTGGTCCGAACCGGGGACATGGGTAACAGATAATACCGGGCACATAGGCAACACCTTTGCCTGGAAGAACCCAGGATGCCTTGAAAGGAGACCAGGCCCCTTGGTTGAAGCAGTCTGAACCCACGGGCTAGGATTCCATGCGACCGGGAGCGACGGCATCCTGCCGGCCTCACTCATAAAGGGAAATGCAATACATATGAATGCGACAAAACGCGCTCCAATCACGCTTGTGGGCATTGTACTGGCGGTCATCGTACAGGTCGGGACCTTATCCGCCCAGGAGCCCGCAATCCCCAAGACGATCAAAAGGGTCGACATTGTCCACATGTCGCATACGGATATCGGTTTCACCGATCATCCCGCGGTGACCCGCGAACAGCAGATGCGCTACCTGGACATCGCCATTGACGGCGTTCTGCAAACGGAGAATGCGCCGCCGGAAGCGTGCTTCGCCTGGACCGCCGAGTCGGCGGTGACGGTGGATGACTGGTGGCAGAAGAACACGCCCGAACGGCGCCAGGATCTGCTTCGTGCGATAAAGACAGGCCGTCTTGAAATCACGGCGCTCGCCATGAACCAGACGCCCACGCTCAGCGCCGAGGAATGGCATACGGCCCTTCGCTGGCTTCCGGAGGAACTGTGGAATGCGGCGCTTCCGAAAACGGGCATTCAGAACGACGTGAACGGCTTCCCCCGGGCCGGCGCGGCGGCGCTGCTGAACCGGAACGTGAACAACCTGTGGATGGGCATCAACCCGACCAACGGCCAGGCCCCGTTTGAGGTGCCCATGGGCTTCTACTGGAGAATGCCCGACGACCGCCGCATCTTTGTCTGGCTGGGCGACGCCTATCCGAACGGCTTCTACTATTTCTTCGCCGATTCCTGGCGGCACGGCCCGGTGCCCGAATCGACCGACACGCGCTACCGTCCGCCCCGGCGCGGCGAATTCTATCCCACCGAAGAGCCGGCGTTGCGCAAGGCCCACGCGCGGTTGTGCGGACGGCTCGGGGAACTGGAGGCGCGGGGCTACCCCTACGCGGTCCTGCCGCTTTCGGTGACCAACGAGTGGCGCATGGACAACGACCCGCCCTTCCTGGGGCTGGCCGATTTCGTGGCGGCATGGAACCGGCTGAACCTGCAGCCGGAACTGCGCATGACCACGGTGTCGCAGGCCATTGACGACGTGAAGCCGCGCGTTGACGCCGACGTGCCGGAGTACGCGGGGGAGTTCCCCGACTGGTGGGCCAACGGCTGCGCCTCGGGACCCCGGGAAGTGGCCGCATCGCGCCGAGCCAAGCGCAACCTGACGGCCGCGCTCAGCACGGTTTGGGGGGCAACAGCGGACGCAAAGACGCACGCCGAGGCCGACCGGCTGCTGCGCCAGTTGTGCCTGTTCGACGAGCACACCTGGGGTTCGGCGGACAGCATCGGACAGCCCCACGACATCGACACGCTGGCGCAGTTCAACGAAAAGGCGCGCACCGCCTACTATCCCCTTGCCATGTCCAAGGTGCTGCTGGCGCAGCGCGCGCGAACGGCCATCTGCCCCCTGGAATACGGGTACTACGTGGCCAACACGGCCCCCAGGCCGTGGGGCGGATGGGTCACGATGAAGACTTCCGCGCTGCGCGAGAAGGTGGACGCGTTCGAGAATCCGATAACCGGCGTCGCCACGCCGGTGGAAATGCTGCCCGGATACGCCCAGTTCACCGGCCCGGCAAGTCCGGACCAGATGACATCCGAAGCCGACAATGGCACGGTTGCGGACAACGCGCCGGGACAGTTGCTCCGCTTCTGGATGGAGAACGTGGGTCCGCGGACTACGGTCCGGCTGGTTCCAAGCAAAAAGACGCCTGCCCCGGCACCGTCCGCGCCCGCGCCAACCGTCACGGTGGACGACAATGGATGGCCTACTTCAGTGCTGTGGCCGGACATGAAGAAACCGCTGTTTACGGAAAGTCCGGGCGCCTTTGTGGGTGTTGAACTGATCGAGCCCTCAGGCCGGTGGAAATACAACGAGATTCTGCAAAGCCGCGACG
>CAIJOU010000292.1 GCA_903822375.1 Candidatus Hydrogenedentota bacterium | reverse complement strand
GGGCCCGCAGAGACAGAAACTTCCTTCCGCGAAGCGCTCGAAGACAACTTCGCCGGCATGGACGCCAACAGTGACGGCTTCGTCAGTTATGCTGAGGCACAGGCCGCACTCCCCGGCCTTACACAGGACGTGTTCAACGCGGTTGATGCCAATGGTGACGGAAAGATCAGCCGTGAGGAAGCGGAAGCAGGCAGCGGTTGTTGCGGCTGTTCCTGCAGCAAGTCCGACCTTACCAAGGACGGCATCCAGAAGCAAATGGGCAATCTCTTCCTGGCCGGGCTTTCCCTGAGCGTGCTCGCCGGGTTCAGCCGCCGCTTCAAGTAAATTACAAGAAAAGAACGCCCCTTTTCCCCGCGCATGCGGCGGAAAAGGGGCTTGTTTGTTTTTGGCCTCATCTGCGGCGCGGGCGATGCCGCGTCAACACTGCACGTCATGCTTTCCACAAGAACCTCGAAAGGCCGTGTGGCAGAATCCGCGTCAGTCCCTGCGCAGTGTCTTTCCGTATGCAAATGCGGCAATGTTCTCCTCATGCACCTTCCTGGGAAGGTGAAGGCGCACCGCTTCATGCCATATTTCATCCGAAATCGGAAGGTAGTCGCTGAGCAGGCCCAGCAGGCCGACATTAAAGTTTCGGGATGTCAGCGGCGTGGGATCTCCATCCAGCACCTCCATGTCCACACCCTCGCCAATGATGTCGCGCGTGGAGATCATGGTTCCGCCCGGCTTCAACTGGTACAGATTGTTGTCCACCTGCGTGGGGTGGAGCACCAGCAGGAAGTCCGCACCGCCCGTCGGGACCATCGGGCTGAGCACGGCCTTGCCGAAACGCACATCGCTGGAAACCGACCCGCCCCGCTGGCTCATGCCGTGAATCTCGCTCTGTTTCACGTCATACCCGGCAAGAAAGGCCGCTTCGGCGAGAATGTTGGCGGCACGAATGACGCCCTGGCCGCCAAGCCCGGCAAGCACTATATTGGTCGAAACGTTTGCAGTGTTCATTGGCACTTCCCTGCGGCCTGTTCATAGGCCTTGATCTTCGTCTCCGCCAAACGGCACACCCGGCGCATGATTATGAGTGTCAGTTCATCCTTGGACAGGGCGTCTTTGACCGCCGCGTCGAAACTTGGGGGACTCTCGGTGACTATGACGTTGGTGACCCCCATCGCCCGCGCCACGTCCTCAAACACGATCTTTCCCGTGGCATTGTGGTCGAGGCTTCGCCCGGTGCCGGGATGTTCCTGCATGCCCGTCATCGCCGTGGTTCCGTTGTCCAGAATAATCACGACATGCCCCGTCTTGGGCGGGTTGTATACCATCTCCGCAAGCCCCGTGAGGCCGCTGTGCATGAAGGTACTGTCCCCCAGGATGCTCACCACGCGCCGCGCCTGCTCGTCGGGCAGCGCGTGGCGCATGCCGAGCCCGGTCGTGATGCTGGCGCCCATGCAAAGACAACTGTCCATGGTTTCGAAGGGCGGCAGCACGCTCAGCGTGTAACAGCCGATATCTCCCTCGATGATGCAGTCGTACTTCTTCAGCACGCTGAACGCCATCCGGTGCGGGCAGCCCTGGCACAGTTGGGGCGGCTTGCCTTTCGCGGGGGGCGCTTCGGGCGAGTTGTCCCGTGCGACTATCCGCTGAATCCGCGTGACGTTCAGTTCTCCGAAGCGGTACATCTCGTCCTTGCCTTCACATTCAGTCCCCTCCGTGCGCAGGGATTC
>CAIJOU010000291.1 GCA_903822375.1 Candidatus Hydrogenedentota bacterium | reverse complement strand
GAATGTACAGTGCCGTCACATGGGGTGGTGTTGGTCAAGGTGAGCAAGTGAAAACCCGTTTTAACTAAGTCAGTGGCCCGTCGCGCCTGACCCAGATCGTGCGCTTACCTTACCGCTGGCGCGATGTTCGATGCGCCCACACAATTGCGACCGTCGCCACCAGATTCATCGCCCCGCCGCTAGAGAAGATGATTACAGTTTCAGCATGACTCCTTCCTACGCCCAGCGGCGGCTTTGCACAAGCATTTTTTTGCTTGAGTTGCCTCACCATCAGGATGGATTCAAGAAACCGTCGCCGCCGACGGCAGTCCGCGTGATCTGCAAACTGCCACCCGAAACATCGCGGGTGTTGTTCAGCTCAAATTCACCGCTCCGGCGGGCTCACGGCGCGCTCCTCAGCCGAAACAATCGCGCCGCTGCGGCGTTCGATTCCGTCATGATGAGCCTGTCCCCGGCCACGTACACCGCGGCCGTCGAGTCCGCCCAGGTGCTCACATTCTCCAGACTCGAGGTGTGCTGCAGCACGAAACTCGAATAGGCTCCCGGCCAGGAAAGTTCGACTGCGCCGTTGGTGGCCGCCTTTTTGATCTCCAACCGTGGCAAGGCCGGGTGCAGGAGCCGCACCCGGTTGGTGCCTTGCAAACCCAGCACGAGCAGGCCTCGCGACGAATCATATTCGTGCGGCCACACAATCGGCGCGTTTGCGCCGTCGATGGTCACGCCCGGCGCGCTGGTGAATCCACCCACCAATACCCGCGTTTGACCCGAAGCCCAGTTCGTCAGCGTGAACGAGACCGAGTTCTGCGTCTCGGTCACGTCCCCCAAAACGCCAGGAGCATGCAGGAAGAGTCCGTGCTGTCGAAACGTGCGAAAAGTATAAGGCGGCGCACCGGTGTAGAATTGGACCGCCTGCGACTGGAGCGTGCCCGGGTTAATCGCCGGCCCATCGCTCACCTGTTCCTGCAGCAGGTAGAAATCCGGCAGCAAACCCATTCGCACCGGGTCGCTTGGCGGCCATGACTGCTGCGTGCCCGAAGCCGCAATGCCGTCCGCGATCTGCTGCCACGGACCTGCCGGATCCTGGCGGGCGAGTTGGTGCAGCGCTTCCGCATACACCAGGCCGCACCACTGCACCGGCCTGCCAAACCACGATCCCACCCACTGCGTCGCCCCAAACACCGGGATGGTTGCGTAAAGTCCCACGCTGGCCGGCACCGGCGCCGTCAGATACACGAAGGGCACCCCGGTCCACGCCCAATACCGCGCTTGCTCCAGCAGGTCGGCATCGCCGGTCAGTTGATAGCCGCGCAAGTGTGTCAGCACCAGGTAAGCCGATGCCAATATGTCCGGCGTGTGCAGAGGCACTTCCCATGTCTGCGCGCCCCGCGGCACCGTGTGGCGGAACTTGGCCATTGCGCGAAGCTCGCGCAGCGCTGTGTTGATCAGCGCGCGATTGCCCGAAAACAGCGTCTCGTCGAATAGCGAGAACACCACCGTCGCCGTAAGACCGTTCGCGTCGTGCGCGTAATGCGTCGAGCCAAGGTCGGGCCCGCCTGACGGCGGCACGTACCACACGCTCCCATCCGGTTGAAACCGTCCCAGCAACCCGCGCGCGTCGCTCTCAGCCTGCGCCGCGTTTTGAAGCACCGCCCCAAAAATCAGCGCCGGCAAGGGATAGCGGACATGGGCGACCCCGAAGCTGTTGTAGAGCGCAGG
>CAIJOU010000290.1 GCA_903822375.1 Candidatus Hydrogenedentota bacterium | reverse complement strand
TAAAAGGTACTCCGGGGATAACAGGCTGATCTTACCCAAGAGCTCATATCGACGGTAAGGTTTGGCACCTCGATGTCGGCTCGTCACATCCTGGGGCTGAAGCAGGTCCCAAGGGTTCGTCTGTTCGCCGATTAAAGTGGCACGCGAGCTGGGTTTAAAACGTCGTGAGACAGTTTGGTCCCTATCCTATGCGGGCGTAGGAGATTTGATGGAATCCGTCCCTAGTACGAGAGGACCGGGATGGACGGACCTAGGGTGTTCCGGTTGTCACGCCAGTGGCAGCGCCGGGTAGCCACGTCCGGAAGGGATAAGCGCTGAAAGCATCTAAGCGCGAAACCCATCCAGAGATAAGATCTCCCTGGGAGCAATCCCCTAAAGGGTCCTGGTAGACCACCAGGTCGATAGGCAGGAGGTGTAAGCACGGCGACGTGTTCAGCTGACCTGTACTAATCACCCGTGAGGCTTGGTCTTAGCACTCATGGGATCCATAGTGATCCCCCCGAACTTGAGTAAAGTGTATGATTTTGTGTTTAGTGTTCATCCTCGCATTCTCTGTCAAAATTAAATTTGAATCTGTCACGCCGTGCGGCCCGAAAGGGTCGCGGACCCCGAGAGGGGCAGGCAACGGCAGAACACCAGTTTTGCCGGCGGCTTTAGCGATAGGGCCCCACCCGTTCCCATTCCGAACACGGCAGTTAAGCCTATCAGCGCCCATGGTACTGCAGGGGCAACCTTGTGGAAGAGTAGGTCGTCGCCGGCTCTAAATTTCAGCGCCCCGCGCTTCAATCGAAGCGCGGGGCGTTCGTGTTTGTGCCGCATGCAAAGGGCAGGAATTTGTCACGGGAAGAAACCACAGCGCCGCGCATTTCGTCGCCGACAAGCCTTTATGCGGGATGCTTCGGCGGCGCGGGAGTCGCAGGTGAAACGCGGAATCTTCCCTTGACCAACTCAGAATCCGGTTTGTGGACCCGGTCATAGGAGGGCTGGGAAAGACGGCCATGGAAAAGGACATCGAAACTCGCGAAAGTGCGCGCCGAATTCACAGAGCCGGGAGCATTCGTCGACAGTGTAAAATGGAGGTCCGGACAGTTAACCGCCTCCACGAGTCGGCCCAGACGAGTCGCCGGAACGGCACCCCCGAACTGAAAGCCCAGCTATGGTCCCAGAGGGGCGACACAGACGGAGCTCAGGCATTGTCGGAGGTCGTCCTCAAACAAATCCAGGGACACCGACCCACCCCGTTTCTGACGGCCGGCCCGGCAACACAGTAGAGGCAACGTGCGTTATACATCCACACAACTTGGAAATTGACAAGGTTAAAGGGGGACATGGGAACTCTTAATTTGACGGGCGTGCGTCTCCCGCTGCAAATTGGAGCATAACGCTGACTGCTTGCAGATAATGCCTGTCCATGCGTCTCTCCGTGACTTCAGTATGGGGAAAGCGCTGGAGCTGGACGGAGCCAGGAAACGGGAAAGCCGCCCAAGGCCGTTTGTGTTCTCACAGGTATGGACGGTGGAGAGAGGACAGGCAATAAAGAAACGCCGCGTTCCGGGGAGGAACGCGGCGTCGGTGTCTAAAGTAATCTGGATCTAGTTTGAGAAAGCGCCAATGGCGCAGGCAAGCAGCGGACTGGCAGGCCAGACTGCGGGGTATTTCAGGAATTCAACGTGTCCGTCCATGTACAGCACATTTGAACCGCCGGGAAGATGATTGAAGGACATCGTCCTGGCGCCCACGGCACGGTTGATAAAGTCCGCGGAGACGGAAATGGAGCTTTGCGCGACATTGCTCGAACCGGCATTGTTGATGTCTGTGATCAGGAAACGTTCAATGCCTTCACGAAGGCGGTAGATCTTGCCCCAAGTGCCGACGTCCATATCCTTGTCCAAATTGCTGAGCTGGGTCTGCAGGGCGGGTGAAGGATTGACCTGAACGGTCATAATGGTCCTCAGATTGTTAAGCATCATAACAAAGGCCGTAATGGTGTCGGCCGGGACGCCCTTGGATTGGAAGTACGTGGGCGCCTCTGAGAAGAGTCCAGCCGTATCGGTGGACTGGAACACATGCGGGTCATCCGTGATTCCGGGGACGCTTATGGCCCACCCGATGTAGAAATAGCTGCTGCTGTCGTTGTCGACTTCGCAAGGATAGAAGTCTTTGTTGCCGATACCGCTGGTGGGAACGGCTGCGGTGCCATTCCAGACCATGGCCCGGTTGTCGGCATCATTGAAAACCTTGGCGGGGTCGGTTCCCCTGGTGGATGAAGGGCACAGGAGGATTTTCGGGTCGGTAAGATACTCGGGATACAGGGGCAAAGCGTTAATGACCATCGAAGGGTCACTCGTAGCGGGATCGCAGGCCCATACGTCCATGGTTGGGAAAGAACCCTGAGCCTCGTTGGCGTACATCTTGCACACGAGACCCATTTGCTTGAGATTGTTCTGGCAACTGGAACGCCGCGCGGACTCCCGCGCCCGCGCCAGTGCCGGCAACAGGATTGCCGCCAAAATACCGATGATGGCAATCACCACCAGCAGCTCAATCAAAGTAAAGCCAGCACGTTGTTTCATTTTGTCGTCCTCGTTGAAGCTGCCCGCCACACCGCGTAGTGAGGCAGTTTCCTGTGGTTTGGTTAAGAGTGCATACAACTGACTTGCTGCGCTGTGCAACAGTGCGGTGTCCAATTGCCCGGGCGCAAGAGTCTGCGAACGCTGCGTCGCGGACTTCTCACAAGAGATAGACTCGCAATAGACCCATCCCGTTGAGTTTAATAAAAAAACCGTTAGAAGTCAAGCGTTTTTTGGTGTAACCATGGTTATGCGAACCAATTTAAGCGGCTATTTCAGCTGTTCAAACACCTGGGCCATATGCTCACGGACGGCAGAAATCTTATGCCAACGGCGGTCTTCGACCCGGCGCTGCTCGGGCAGCCCACCCACGCCGGGCACTTCGTCATCTTCATCGAGACCGCAGAACCGCGCGATTTCGCGAGCGTCGCCGTCGAACAATTGCCGCGATGCCTCCACTGCTTTGGCAGCCCGTCCCTCCCCGGCGGCCTGTTCGGCGGCCGAGCGGAGCAGGGTCAGCATGGCATGGTCCTCGATGCCGTCGCGCACGGCGTGCCAGCGCCGGCTGGGCACCACGCCTTCACCCGGGTAAATGAGCAGGTACTCGGCCTCGCCACTGTTGAACCAGGGGTCGAAAGTGGAGGTGCAGTAGGTCCAGAATCCCAGACTCTTGAAGCCGTGCATCCAGGCGAGCCATGCCTGGCCACGGTAATAGCCCAGCGGGGAGCGGTGTTTGACGTTGCCCTGGCATTCATAAGTAAAGACGGCCTTGCCGGTGGACTTGATGAAATCGAGTTTGCTCTGGTCGGGCTTGTTCACGATACCGCCGCGCGCGGGACACCAAATGTCCGTGTAGGGTGCCATGGCCCGCAGATCATCGAGCGAAGCGTCACCCACGGGATCTGTATAGATGAGGATTTTGGGGTCGGCCTCCCGAATGACCTTGCCCAAATTGATGTGGATGTCCACGAGCCCCTCTCTCAGTCCGGGTTCATCGACGGTATAGACCGCCCAGTCGCCATAGGACATGCCGCGTGCTTTGAGGTGGTCAACCCACTTGCGCAAATAGACAACGGCCGCCTTGTTCCATTCGGGGCTGAAAATTGGTGAAGGGCCGGTCAGACTGCTGTCGAAACCCTGGAAAAGAATGATTCCGTATTTGGCATACTGGTTCACGTAGGCGTCATGCTCGGCAAAGTCGAGATCGCCGACAAGATTCCCCTTGGCGTCGAACTTTGCCTTGGGCGCTTTGGACGCCGTAAACACACTGGAACCGTGGCGCACCTGGTCGGCGACCGCGGCCTCGGGCTGGTCTTTCAGCACGGAGGACTCCACATAGCCCCAGTGACACAGGCCCAACGGCTTCTTTTCCTGCATGGCCGTGGGCCATACGGTCAGCTTGAGCGCCGCGGTTGTTTCCGTCGCCCCGACGTCCAGCCCGCGCAGGCGCACGTTTGTGGTCCATTCGCCGGGTTCCATGCCGTGCGTGTCGATTTCGAAATACACCTGCCGCGCGTCATAGCCGGGGAGGACAACGTTGTACCCCTGGTTGAGTTTGGGCAGTGCGTCGGCCGATAGGTCGCCTTTTTCTGTGCGCGTGGCGACGGCCTCGCGAAGAATCACGGCGCCCGCGGGGGCTTTCGCATTGTTCGGCCCCGTGAGCGGGGCCAGGTCCACGCGCAGCGTGAGCGTTTCCGGGCCGAGATTGAAGAGATTGAGCGCTGTGGACTCAATTTCACCGGCAAAAGCCTTGGCGGTCATCTCCGCCGGGGCGATGCGCCCCTCGGCCAGTTCATCCATGCCGCCGAAACTCGCCCAGGGATTGGCTGCGCAGACGAGCAGGGCTGACTTGCCCTTGGCATACTGTTCGGCAGCCGCGACGATTCGGCCTGTGCGCGTGCGCGCATGGGCGAGCTGTTGTGTTAAATCGGCCATGGCTGCGGGTGCAAGCAGCGCGGCCGCGGCGGCCTGTTCGCGGAGCGGCGGCAGTGTTGTGCGCCAATAGAGCGCCTCGCGGCGCAGATCTTCGGCCATTGCGGCGGGCATCTCGGGTGCCAGCGCGTCCATCCGCGCTGCGGCCGCGCCCGTTTCCGCCAGTTCCATGGCGAACGGGGTGGTTTGCAGCGTGCGCGCCTGCCGTGCAATTTCCTTGCCGTCCTGCGAAACCACGCATTCAAAAGAGAAATCGGCGGCGGCACGGCCTCCCATGACGTAGGGTACGGTGGACCGAATCATCGGCTCCGAGGAGTTCAGCGCCTTGCGGGCGCGCTGGTCGCCCTGGCGCACTTCCAGCGCCAAGTCCAACGTGCCGTGCTTGGGATTGTCCACCGTCACGGTGAATTCATTGCGCCCCACATAGGCGCGCCCGATGTCCAGCGAGGCGATGCGCGGTTTATCCGACACCTTAGGCGCCGCCGCCATGGCCGTATTGCGGCAATCGAAACGGTACATCGGCCAGAGCGCCG
>CAIJOU010000289.1 GCA_903822375.1 Candidatus Hydrogenedentota bacterium | reverse complement strand
ATCCAGCGGCGGGTGCGGATGCGGCGGCAAGAAGTCAGATTTCAGCCTCAAGAGTGGCGGCAGTGACCTGCTGCTTGGGGCGCTGGCCCTGCTTTCCATGATGGGCCTTTCCGGGATGGGCCGGAGGCCGAAGCCCTAACCCGGTCCCACTATTTGAGAAACCAGTCGGCCGGTACGGATTCTAGCCACAGGGATAAACCGCCGGTGTAGTTGAAATAGGTCAGCAACGCCCTGTTGTCCACCCAGGTAACGGCGGGGTAAGCCCAAGCGTCTCCCGGCTTGTCTTGGACGTTCTTGAAGTTGGTCCAGGTCTCCCCTTCATCCTTGGAAATGGCCGCAGTGAAGGGGTTCCGCTGGGAGGCGCCGGGATTGTGGTTCCAGACGGCGAGAATCTCTCCGCTGGACGGAATCCGGGAAAGGGACACAGGGGCTGCGGTCCCTTCCAGTTGGGTGGCAACGGGTTCACTCCAAGTCTCACCCCCATCGGTGGAGACGGTCTTGTACTGTCCGCCCAAGCCCGTACGGAGCAGCATGAGGATGCGGCCGTCCTTGAGTTCAATCGCGGCCGGTTCCCAGCAATCGCCCTTGGCGGGCTTGACCCGTTTTGAATCGTGCCAGGTTGCCCCGTCATCATCCGAAAGACAGCAGTAGCTGTCGCCGTTTTCCCAAGCTTCCAGCAGGATGCGACCGGTCTTGAGGCGCAGGGCGCGACCGTTGGTCAGGCCGGTGTATTTGTCGGCGGGACTGAGCTGTTTGGGGGATGTAAAGGTCCTCCCCTCGTCCGCGCTCGTGCGCATAATGACACGGCAGTCCTTTTCTTCGCTGTTCTTTTGGCAATAGAACAATGCAATGCGGTTGTCTTTGAGGCGGAGGAAGTTGACCTCCATCACATTGCAGCCGCCGTCGTTTTCCACAAGGGTGTATTTGCCGTTCCATGTGCGCCCTCCGTCTTTGGAGAGCAAACCCGAAATGCGGGCCGGGCCGTGGTCGGCGCCGTTGTTGGCATAGAACTCGGTCCAGCCAAGAAGCAGGGTGCCGTCTTTGAGGGGAAGGATGGCAGCCTCGCTATTGCGGGGATTGTTCGGGCCAACGGGAGCGACAACGACAGTGAAGGCGTTATCTTTGGTGTTGTCCGACATTGCGTTGGTTGCCAGCAACAAGGCCAGGGTCAAACCGACGAGATTCAGCATCTTCATGACTCAAATCCCTCCTATGTTCAATATAACAGTATTGATGGAAACAGGCGCAGAGTTCAAGAGACAATTGACAGTGGACATTTGACCGTGGAGAATAGATAAGGCTCGAAGCAAAGAAGAACAGGAGTACGACTGTGAGGCGACTACCCAACAAGGAACCGGACCGGGAGCGGATGGCGAAGCTGCTGGCGAATATCCGGAAAGAAACCGCTGAGAAGGCGAACACGTACCGGGAACTGGCGCTGAAACTGTTCCCGCACATCTGCGGACGTTGCGGCAAGGCGTTTGCCGGGAAGTCCATGGGCGAACTGACCGTGCACCACAAGGACGGGGATCATATGAACAACCCCCGCGACGGCAGCAATTGGGAATTGCTCTGCGTGAAATGCCATGAGAACGAGCACGGCACCTTGGAACAGCGCATGGACTATGAGGGGGCCGCCTCGCACAAGGGCAACGACGAGTCCTTGGGCTTTCAGGCCTTCGGTGGATTGAAGGACCTGTTCAAGGGGGATGCCGGCGAACCGAAATAGGGGCGGGCCGCTGAAAAACTAAGATTAAGTAAAGAGTCCGCCGACGGGATTGCCATGTGTTCAATCCTTGCCGGGCACCAGAAGGGTAGTACCAGAGAAAAGAACCAGGCACCGAACATCATCTGTTCGGTGCCCGGTTTGTAAGTGACTTACACCATTTCTAGAAGGCACACAAAAGCGACTATTTCTTCCAAATGCAGCGGTAGTTGAACTTCCTGTTTGGCGCACTGTCACCGCTGATGCACAGAGAAATCGGGTCTTTAAGGTCAGTGGGATTGTCGCACCAATGGAAATCGAAGGACAGTTTGTCGCCGTTTAAACCCAGCAGTGTCCTGGGAACGGCTATTTCCAGGGCGTTGCCTGCATAGCGGTAGGGCACCTCTCCCACATCCGCCCAAGTGCCGCCTGAGCCGTCGACCACGTAGCGCCGAAGCACGGTGGACTTGTCGTCAACTACCTTCATATTAATGACGAAGTCGTAACCGCCCCAGCCGGTGCCGTTGTTCTGGTCGGCATCGATAAAGAGAAGCATCCAGTT
>CAIJOU010000288.1 GCA_903822375.1 Candidatus Hydrogenedentota bacterium | reverse complement strand
GCCGACCGTGGCGAACAGATCAAGTTTCCCGATGACCTCCTTGCCCTGCACAGAAACGTCAAACACACGGGCACCCACCGTGTCATAGGCCACCTCGGCGAACTTCAGCGTAACCTTGTATCTGCCGTTTGGCAACTTAAAGCGGTACGCATCCAGGTTGTACCGGACCGACTGGTAGAGCTGGTCATCCTCGGTGCCCTCAATGGCGCTACCGGAATAATTGGCATTCGAACCGCCCACGGCCTGGACGGACGCGTCCGGCGATACGGATTTCTCGAGTATATAGGACGGAATGCGCAGGGGGGTTTCCGTGCCAATGCATGTCTTAATGCCGAACGTGCGGGCCAGCGAGAAGGCATCGTGGAAGACGACGCCGGTCTTGTTGAATACGGCATTGCACTCTTCCGGCGTCACGGGCGCGGGCGTCATACCTTTCAGAAACTCCGCACCGTACTGCTCCCGCTCGAACAGTTGAGAGGCACCGCAGGCAAAGTCACTGGTCTTCCGGGATTTGTATCCCCAACTTGAATTCTGGGCCGTGTTGAAGTACTGGGTCGCATAGGCGCGGTTAACCGTGCCGTCGCCGTTGACGTCCCCCTTTTCCCCCACCCACACGGTCGGCTCCGACAACGGATAAGTGTGCAGACCAATGAAATTCATGCCCAGCTTGGGCAACTGGCCGATAATGGCATGGTAGTCCTCCAGATTCCACCAGTCGGGGCCTTCGGCGAAATCATGGAAGGGTTGTATGCCGCGCAGCTCAAAAAGCGGCTTTCGGACCTCATCCAGAACGGGCAGAACAAAGGGAATCTTCTCATCGGGAATCACGTCGCCGTGCAGATAGAAACGCACGCCCAGATTCTCGGCGAAACGGTAGGCGGCGTACAGAACGGCCGTATCGCTGCCGTCCACCAGAAACACACCCTGATTTGACACCGTGCGCAACAGATATTCCTGGGGACTCAAATCCCGAGCGTCAGCGCGCACCCCCTCATCACCGCGCAACAGTGCGCCGTCCCTGACAGAAAGAATGACCGCCGACTCAACGCCAACCCTTTTCCTGATGGACAGAAGTTCGCCGGTACGCTGATAAACATAGCGCCGCACCTCGCGCGCGGCAAACTGAACCAGCGGCGACGCGTCTGACGGACACGCTATCACAGTGTTCTGGGTATCGGCGGCGGCCGCCACCGGACAGAACAAGAAAGGAGAAAGCAGTGCGGTGGCACAGAGCATCAGTCGAGTCATGGACATGGCCGTATTCCTTCCATTGGGAGGGCTTCATCATACCCGGAAGGAAAGCTGTTTTGAAAACGGCCATGAATAGAGGCGTACCGAAAACGCAGTTTCGACCCGCAGTTTTGTCGCCTCCCTAGACGGCCACCGGCAAATAGAGATGAAAGGTTGCGCCGCAACCCGGATCAGACTCGGCGAAGATTAGGCCATTATGCCGCTTGATAATGGAATAGCACAGGGTGAGACCGAGTCCCAGGCCCCTTTGCGGCCCCATTGGCTGGGTTGACCAGTAGGGATCAAATATCTTGGAAATATGCTGCGGAAGGATTCCCCCACCGGTATCACTAAACGTGACATGCACATAGTCATCCTCGGGAAGAGCCAGCGCATTCTTTCCCGATAGAACGCAGCGCTCTCCGGACACGCGAATGGTTCCTCCGCAGGGCATCGCGTTCCGCGCATTTCCTGCCAACTGGGCAAACACCATATTCATTTGTTCGGCATTGTAGGTGACTGCGGGCAGCGTGTCAGGCAGGGTGCATTCCAGGGCGATGCCTGTCCCATCAAGCGTGGCACCAACGCTGTCGCACACGAGGGACCTCAGCGAACCCCTGCTCTCAAAATGGCAGTGGCCCTCCGCTATATCCAGCAGAATCTTCCCCAGCTGTGTTCCTCTTTTGATGCCGACGAGGGCACGCTGAAGGTGGCTGTAGAGGTCACTGCTTGGAACGGCGCAAGAAAGCGCGAATTCCATGT
>CAIJOU010000287.1 GCA_903822375.1 Candidatus Hydrogenedentota bacterium | reverse complement strand
GAATCCCTTCCGATGTCCACTATGTCCACAAAGTCCACCCTGTCCACCACTTGCATGGAGGTACCCGGACTTCAACCGCGTTTTCCAGATAAAGAACCGGCCGCCGGGATAAGTCCCGGCGGCCGGATTTTCTTTGCGCTTTGCGCCCCCGCTCCTACTCCTCCGCGTCGTCCTCGTCGTCGATATCGGCATCCGCCGGGGCGGCCACCGCGCCGCCGTTGGGCGGCACGTCGGTCTTGGTCTCCGTCGGGGCGGACTCGGTGACCTGCTCCTCCTTGCGGTCGGCCAGCGCACGCGCCGCCGAGGTGACCGCCGCGCCGGCATCCACCGCCATGACCTTGACGCCCTGGGTGTTGCGGCCGATGGCACGGAGCCCGCTGACCGGGATGCGCACGACCTGGCCGTCCGTGGCGATTACGATGATGTCGTCGTCGTCGTCCACCGTGAGCATGGCGACCACCTTGCCGTTGCGGCTGGAGGTCTTGATGTTGATGATGCCCTGGCCGCCGCGGTGCTGCACGCGGTATTCGCTGACCAGGGTGCGCTTGCCAAAACCGTTTTCGCAGACGCTGAGCACGGTGTTCTCATCCTTGGCGAGTGACATGCCCACGACAAGGTCCTTGGCCTCCAGGCGGATGCCGATGACGCCGCGCGCGTTGCGGCCCATGGGCCGCACGTCCTTTTCGGGGAAGCGGATCGACATGCCGTCGCGCGTGGCGATGAGAATGTTGTCGTTGCCCGAGGTGAGCTGCGTGTCGAGCAGTTCGTCGCCCTTGTCCAGGTCGATGGCGATGATGCCCGCCGTGCGCGGGTTGCTGAAAGCCTTGAGTGCGGTCTTCTTGACGATGCCGCGCGACGTGACCATGAACACGAAGCGGCCCTCCTCGCCCAGGTCGCGGACGGGCAGGCAGGTCGTGACCCGCTCGTTCTCGTCAAGACTCAGGAACTGCACGATGGCGCGGCCCCGCGCGCCGCGGCCGGCCCGCGGCAGTTCATGCACCTTGCGCCAGTAGATGCGGCCCTTGTTGGTGAAGAACATCATGTACTGGTGGGCGGACGCGATGAACAGGTCCTTGACGAAGTCCTCCTCCTTGGTCTCCATGCCCGTGACGCCCTTGCCGCCGCGCCGTTGCTGGCGGTAGGTGTTGACGGGCAGGCTCTTGATGTAGCCCAAGTTGGAGAAGGTGACGACCATGTTCTCGTCGGCGATCAGGTCCTCGATGTGGAACTCGCCCATGTCGTCGACAATGTCGGTGCGGCGCGCGTCGCCAAACTTGTCGCGCACCTCCAGAATCTCGCGGCGCACCTCGGCCAAAATGGTGCGCTGGCTCGACAGAATCATCTGGAGCCGCTCGATTTCCTTGAGCAGGCCGCGGTATTCGGTTTCAAGCTCCTCGCGCTCGAGGCCGGTCAGGCGGCGCAGGCGCATGGCGAGGATGGCGTTGGCCTGGACCACGCTGAAGCCGAAGCGCTCCATCAGCCGGTGCTGCGCGTCGTCGCTGTCCGCCGATTCACGGATGATCCGGATGACCTCGTCGATGTGGTCGATGGCCTTGAGCAGCCCCTCGAGGATATGGGCGCGGTCCTCGGCCTGCTTGAGGTCGAACCGCGCGCGCCGCTCGATGATTTCGGCGCGGTGCTGCACGTAGTAGAAGATCAGTTCGCGCAGGTTCAGCACGCGCGGCGTCTTGTTGACCAGCGCGAGCATGATGATGCTCGCCGTCGACTGGAGCTGGGTGTGTTTGTACAGGTTGTTGAGCACCACTTCGGGCTCGACGTCGCGCTTGATTTCGATCACGACGCGCATGCCGTCCTTGTCGGACTCGTCGCGCAGGTCGGTGATCCCCTCAATGGTCTTGGCGCGCACCAGGTTCGCGATGTCCTCGATCAGCTTGGTCTTGTTGAGCTGGTAGGGAATCTCCTGGATGATCAGGCGCTCCTGCTTGCCGTCCTTGCGCTTTTCGACGGCAACCTTGGCGCGCAGCGTGACGCGGCCGCGGCCGGTCATGTAGGCGTCGCGGATGCCGGCGCGGCCGAGAATGACGCCGCCCGTCGGAAAATCGGGGCCCTTAACAAACGCCATCAGGTCCTTCGGCGTGCATTCGGGGTTGTCGATCAGGTGGACCACCGCGTCGCACACCTCGGTAAGGTTGTGCGGCGGGCAGCTGGTGGCCATGCCCACGGCGATGCCGTAGGAACCGTTCACCAGCAGGTTGGGGATGGCCGACGGCATCACCATGGGCTCCTGCAGGCTGCCGTCATAGTTGTCCGTCATGTCGACGGTGTCTTTTTCAATGCCGCCGAGCATGAGCCCGGTGATGGCCTCCATGCGCGATTCGGTGTACCGCATCGCCGCCGCGCTGTCGCCGTCGATGGACCCGAAGTTGCCCTGCCCGTCCACCAGCGGGTAGCGCAGGTTCCACGGCTGGGCCATGCGCACCAGCGTGTCGTAGATGGCCGAGTCGCCGTGCGGGTGGTATTTACCCATCGTCTCGCCGACGATGAGCGCGCTCTTGCGGAACGAACGGTTCTTGTGCAGACCCAGTTCGTGCATGGCGAACAGGATGCGCCGGTGCACCGGCTTGAGCCCGTCGCGCACATCCGGAAGGGCGCGGCTCACAATCACGCTCATCGAGTAGTCCAGGAAAGAGTTCTTCATTTCCTGTTCGATGGCCATCGGCTTGATTCGGTCGGTTGTCATGGTCGGCAAATCCTCAATTTTTCACCACAGAGGCACAGAGGGCACGGAGAAGACAGAAGCAACAGGTCACATCTCACAGAACCCTTCGTATGATTCCGTCCCGAAGGACGGGAACGTTGAAATTGATCAGCAGTCCGGTGTGTATGCCGCTCAACTTCAAATATGTAAGCAATTGCGCCTCATGTACCGGGAGAATGGTCTCCACAGCCTTGAGTTCCACAATCAATGAAGACTCAACCACAAGGTCAAGCCTGTATCCACAGTCCAGCACATGGTCCCTGTACTTGACCGGCAGGGGCACTTCCCTGCGATACGCAATGCCTTCACAGGTCAAATCGTGACACATGCAGCCCAAATAGGCACTCTCCAGAAGGCCCGGCCCCAGCGCTTTGTGCACGGCCATGGCGCAGCCGATTACCTTGTATGAAAGAGGGTCAAACTTGTCTGCCCGTTCGTGCGACATTGTTCAGAGTCCGATCCTTCTTCTCCGTGTTCTCCGTGCCTCTGTGGTGAAAGCCCTTAGATATCCAGGTTTTGCACTTCGGGCGCGTGCTTCTCGATGAAGTCCTTGCGCGGCTCGACGAGTTCGCCCATCAGCACGGTGAATATGTTGTCCGCCGCGGTCTCGTCCTCGGCCATCACCTGCAGCAGCACCCGCTTCTGCGGGTCCATCGTCGTCTCCGCCAGCTGCTCGGCGTTCATTTCGCCCAAGCCCTTGTAGCGCTGCACGAACAGGCCCTTGCGCCCGGTCTCCATCACGAAGTCGCGCAGCGCGAGCAGACTGTCGGTCTGGAACTGTACCTCCTTGTCGCTCTTGTCGCCCGTGGCCACCACCAGGAATGGCGGTTCGCCGGCAAGCGTGATGGGTTCGTTGTGCGAAAGCAGCGCCGAGAACTCGTGGCTCTTGAAGAAGGCCAGGTCAATCTGCCCCTTGAGGCGGATGACGGGCGCCTTCGGCTTGCCGTTCCCGTTGCCTTCCATCAGCTCGGTCTGCACCTCGGCGGTGTTGATGACGTCCGCGGCGCCGTCGCCGAACAGCTCGCGCAGCTCCGTGGGAGAGAGCGCCTCATGGGTGACGTACTTCTCGCGGGGCAGGGACAGGCAGCGCATGAGCGCCTCGCGGTCGACGCCGTAGACGCGGTGCACGCGGTTGATCATGCGCTCGCGTTCCTGCGTGGCGCGGATGGCGCGCAGCAGCGGCTTCTGCAGGAGCGCCGGGCCGTCCGGGTCGCTGCCGGAAACGACCTTGGCCGAGTCGAGCACCGACTCAAAGAGAAAGTCCTCGAATTCCGCCTCGGTGTTCACGTAGCGCGACTTTTTGCCCTTGCGAATCTGGTAAAGCGGCGGCTGCGCGATGTACAGGTAGCCGCGCCGGATCAGTTCCGGCATCCTGCGGAAGAAGAAGGTGAGCAGCAGCGTGCGGATGTGCGCGCCGTCCACGTCGGCATCGGTCGCGATGATTATCTTGTGATAGCGGAGTTTAGAAATATCGAAGACGTCGCCGATGGCGGTGCCCATCGCAACGATGAGCGCGCGTATTTCAACCGAGGCGAGCATCCGGTCGATGCGCGCGCGCTCCACGTTCAAGATTTTCCCGCGCAAGGGGAGTATCGCCTGCGTGCGGCGATCTCGGCCTTGTTTAGAAGAGCCGCCGGCAGAATCGCCTTCCACAATGAAGAGCTCGCCTTCTTCTGCACTCTTGGTCTG
>CAIJOU010000286.1 GCA_903822375.1 Candidatus Hydrogenedentota bacterium | reverse complement strand
CTCTTCTTCCTCGCCGTATATCCGTTCAATGCCCATTGCCGCATTCCTTTCATCATTGGGAAAAGCGTATTCTGCCACCGGCAGGCAAGCGTGGTCAAGGCAAGAGGCAGATTACCGCCCAACCACCGGCACCGGGACCACAATCGATTTGGGCGTCCTCGGTGGGCACAATCCTCATTTCATCGCCAACAATCACATCCGCCGCCCCTGCAAGGGGAAGATAACACTCGCCTGTGTCGGCATCCAAAACCGGTTCGAGCCACAGTGCCTCCCCCTCTCCGGGTGTTTGGCCGCTGCACGGGGGCATAAGCCATGATCGCCCCAACTGACCGCCCGCATAAAACACACTGACCATCCGGCGGTCTTGAAGGGGCCGTGTGGCCAGCACTACTGGGAGCAGACGCCGGGGCACCTCTGCGGGAGCCTGCACCGCCTGGCAATAGGTTCCACAGAGATTCAGTCCCGATACCAACTCGGCAGCGGTCCAGTCGTTAAAATAAGACCCGGATTCGTCGCCGCCCATAAGGCTGATTAGAGCGCGCCGCAGGGGTTCTGAGTCAATGTTGACACTGGGACCGGTCTTGACACGCCCTTTGAGAACCTCCACAGCCTCCTGTGCCTTCCCCACCCCGACCAGGCAACGCTCGTAAGCGATGCCCGGCGTGTTCTCAGCGAGCTGTTTGACCCTGGAAAGGAATTCAGCGACACTCCCCTGGTCAGGCTGTCCCCAGACATGTGAGGCGCGTCGCTCACATACCGCGCCGATAAAGTTGTCCGTCGCCGCATCGATTTGCCCTGACTCCAACTCGATCTTGGCGAATTCCAGACGGGCCCGCGATTCACCGGGAAAACGGGAGAGTACAAGGGCAAGGTAATCCCTTGCGGCCTGAACGCCGGACTCTTTGCTCAGTCGCTGCGCCTGCAGCACATAGTCTCTGGCATCACCTGGGAACAGCGTGACCGCATGCGCCGCAAGTACTGGGATGACCAGCAACCACACCAAGCCAGTTTTCGCCGCATCCGGGTTCCGAAGCGTGCGTTGAACACCCAGCGCCGCAATGAGACCGAAGGAGAAACACAGCCCCGTGGATGGGAAGTATCCCGTAACCGCACATAAAAAGGCATACACCAGGAGCAACCCGGCGAGCAGAGCCTGTGGCCTTGGCCCTGCCAGAACAAACACGCGCGCGGCCACGCGGGATGCAAGGTACAGGCTTAAGAGCACCAGCGGAAACATCGGAAAAGCCAGCGCGCCGTAGTTGGGGGTCCAAGCGTGCAAGTCGTTTTGAAGACGCCTGGCCAGAAACCAGAAAGCCGTGCCGCAAGCCAGAGCGGCGACCGGAAGCAGCCATGCAACTCCCCCCGACAGCCGATGCCGCCGTCCAAGAAAAAGCGCGCATGCGACAGACGCAGACCAGGAGAACAGAAACAGCGCATCCACCAGATTCGTTGGTCCTGCGCCAACAGCGCCGCCCTGCTGCGCAAAGAAGGTTGGAAACACTTTGTTGAATTCGGCCAATACCGTCAGGACAGCCACCCCACCTGCGGACAGGGCGGATGCGGCAAGTGCGCGCAAGACCAAGGTCTGGTCTGTTGCGGCAAAAAGGGCCAACAGGAACGCGATGCACCCGACAATAATTGCCGGGGACGCTCCCCCATTTCCTGCTACCCAGGACAACGCCACACCGACGATTATCAACAGTGCCGGCCAGAGCAGGTCAAAAGGTACGCTTGGCCGACCTGATCGAGCCCAAGAGACCACCAACGCCAACAGTAATGCCGCCAGAACCCCGGAAAACACACCGCAACCGTCATATAGCTGCCCGTATGCACCCCATGGCCAAGCGGCGGCACCAAGACACAGGACGCCGCACAACAGCTTTCGCAAGGCGTTTGACCGTTCTTCGAGCATCATGGACGACCCTGAATGCCGTCAAACGCTGACCCGTACTTTGTGTCCCCCTGCGAAACGGGGGCATCAGCAGAACGACGGACAAGCCCGAACACGCCGCAGAAAAGGAGGAAGGCAAGCACCATGAACACAAAGATGCGCACGGTGAACTTTCGTGTGAGTGTGAGGTGCTCTACTGCGTCCATTGTTTTGTCGGGGCTGTCCATTTGCCGCCAAGTGTACCCATTTGCCTGACTCCGGGCAAGGACAGCAGAACAGCGATACGGACTGTCCCATTGAGCCCCCCCGCTTTGATACAATGAGATTCTCATTTGTCACCCAAACGGAGTATTGACATGGAAAGCTTGAACATTGGGGTCATTCTGAACGGCGTTACCGGGCGCATGGGCACCAACCAACACCTGGCGCGGTCCATCATGGGCATCCGCGCCCAGGGCGGCATTCCCACACCCGATGGAAAGGTCATCGTACCGGCCCCCCTGCTGCTCGGCAGAAACGAGAACAAACTCAAGTCGCTCTCCGCGGCCCACGGTGGACTGCCCTGGTCCACCGACCTCGACGCAGTCCTGTCCGATCCCGCCTATTCCATCTACTTTGACACCCAGACTACCCTGCTTCGCCACGAATCAACGGTCAAGGCCATCGCCGCTGCGAAGCATGTGTACTGCGAGAAGCCGGTCGCGACCACAGTTGCCGACGCCCTCGAACTCTATCACCGCGCCGAAGCAAAAGGCGTGCGCCACGGCGTGGTGCAGGACAAGCTCTGGCTGCCGGGGCTGCTGAAACTGCGCCGTCTTATAGACACAGGCTACTTCGGCCGAATTCTCGCGGTCCGCGGCGATTTCGGTTACTGGGTGTTCACCGGAGAAGACCAGCCCGCACAGCGGCCCTCCTGGAACTATCGCAAAGCCGAGGGCGGCGGCATCATATCGGACATGCTGTGCCACTGGCGCTATGTCGTGGACAATCTCTTTGGCGATGTCACTGCCGTGTCCTGTCTCGGTGTGAACCATATCCCCCAGCGCTGGGACGAACAGGGCAAACCCTACACCGCGGACGCCGATGATGCCGCCTTCGCCACTTTCCAGACCAAGTCCGGCATTATCTGCCAGTTCAATTCCTCCTGGGCCACGCGTGTCCGTCGCGACGACCTGCTGACCATCCAGGTGGACGGCACAAAGGCTTCCGCAGTCGCGGGTCTGCGTGAATGCTTCGTGCAGCACGACGCGAACACACCCAAACCCGTGTGGAATCCCGACGTGCCCAGTCCCATAGATTTCAAGAGCGGTTGGGAGCGCGTGCCCGACAACCAGCCGGCGGACAACGCCTTCAAGGCTGAGTGGGAATTGTTCCTTAAGCATGTCGTCCTCGGCACCCCGTTCAAATGGAATCTCCTTGAGGGTGCAAAGGGGGTGCAACTTGCCGAACTGGGCATCGAGAGTTGGCAACGACGCGCCTGGGTGGACGTCCCTGAAATCCAGTAACCCGCATTAGAAGGACGCTGACATTTATGCCGGATAAGCTTGCAGACTTTTCACGTTTGGCCATTCACACGATGACGAACAAGCCATGGACGTTGGCGCAAACCATCGACGCCTACGGCCGTGCCGGAGTTCCCGGAATCACCGTATGGCGGCAACACATTGAACCCTACGGTCTCAAAGAAGCTGCCAGAATGCTCAAGGCCAGCGGGCTCAAAGTGGTGAGCCTGTGCCGTGGCGGCTTCTTCGTGGCCACCGGTGCCATGGACCGCGAAAAAGCACGCACCGACAACCGGCGCGCCATCGACGAGGCGGCCGAGATAGGCGCTCCGCTGGTGGTTCTCGTGCCCGGTGCCACTCCCGGTGTGGATTTGCCCATGGCCCGCCAGCAGATCCTCGACGGCATCCATGCGGTGGAACCGCACGCCAAGGCCGCGGGCGTGAAACTCGCCATCGAACCGCTCCACCCCATGTACGCCGACACGCGGTCCGCCGTCAATACCCTTGAACAGGCCAACAACCTGGTGATGGCGCTGGACAGTGACTCCGTTGGAGTCTGTGTGGACGTCTACCACTGCTGGTGGGACCCATTCCTTCGCGCGGAAATCCAGCGTGCCGGGAAGAGCATTCTGGCCTTTCACGTGTCCGACTGGCGCGTGCCCACCCGTGACCTTCTCAACGACCGCGGCATGATGGGCGAGGGCTGCATCAACATCCGCGAAATTCGCGGATGGGTGGAAATGGTGGGTTTTCGCGGCATGATTGAGGTGGAAATCTTCTCCGACCAATACTGGGAATGGGACCAGGACCGCCTCGTGGAGCGTATAAAGCGGGCCTGGCTGGCTGAAGTGTAGGCTGCCAAAGCCAAACCCCATGGGGGCGCGGGCCTGCACAATGGCAATGCTCGGCTTGCCGAAGAATCGTCCGCCCTGTTATTGTCCTGTTTTAATACTACCGGAGCCTGAAATATGCCCGACTTCCAATCACTCTACGCGCAACTGGTTGAAAAGCTCGGCGAAGTCGTCGATATCCGTCATGCGCTGGCATTGCTGCAGTGGGACCAGGAAGTGTATATGCCGCCCAAGGGGGCGTTCGCAAGGGGCCTGCAACTGGCCACCCTCTCCGGTTTGGAACACCGCCTTTTCACCGACACCGAAACGCGCGGCCTGGTCGATGCGCTCCGCGACCACACCGACGTTCTATCTCCCGAACAGGCCGCGCTGGTTCGGGAAACCGCCCATGACCTTGACCGGGCCGTCAAAATCCCCGAGTCCCTGGTACGTTTGTTTGCGGAGGCGCAGTCGCGCGCCTATGAAGAATGGGTCGAAGCGCGGCGCGCTTCCGACTTCAAGCGATTCCAGCCCCACCTCAAGACCATGGTGGACCTTTCGCGCGAGAAGGCGGAGTTTCTCGGTTATGAAGAATCCCCCTACGACGCGCTGCTGGACGAATATGAGCGGGGCATGACCGCATCGAAGCTGCGTCCCATCTTTGACGCGCTCGCCGCCCGGCAAAGCGCGCTGGTTGCCCGGATCGCCGAATCACCCCACCATCCCGACACTTCCTGGCTTGGCCAGGACTGGAATGAGGTAACACAGATTCAGTTCTGCGAAGAGGTGCTTCGCGATATGGGCTATGATTTTGGCGCGGGGCGCCAGGACAAATCGGTCCATCCCTTCACGACCACCTTTGACGTGCAGGACGTGCGCATCACAACCCGCGTCAATCCCAGGGACTTCCTCTCGGCCCTGTCCAGTTCAGTGCACGAGGGCGGCCACGCACTCTACGAACAGGGATTGCCCGTGGACTTCCGGCGCACGCCGCTGGCCGATGCGCCCTCGCTGGGCCTGCATGAATCCCAGTCACGGCTCTGGGAGAATATCATCGGACGCAGCCATCACTTCTTCCGGCACTATCTGCCCCGGTTGCAGCAGCTCTTTCCGGGACAGTTGGACCAGGTCAGCTCTGCGGACCTTTACCGCGCGGCCAACCGGGTCGCCCCCTCCCTGATTCGCGTCGACGCCGACGAATGCACGTACAACCTGCATGTCATCCTCCGCTTCGAAATCGAAACGGCGCTGATAGAAGGCAGCATCCGGCCGGAGCACGTTCCCGAACTCTGGAATTCCAAGATGCGCGTCTACCTGGGCGTCAACGTGCCCGACGACGCGCACGGTTGTCTTCAGGATATCCATTGGTCACATGGCAGTTTCGGCTACTTCCCCACCTACGCCCTCGGCAACCTCTATTCGGCCCAGTTGATGGAACAGGCCCGCAAGGACATTCCCGACCTGTGGGGCGGTGTGGAGCGCGGCGACTTTTTTGAACTGCTCCTATGGATGCGGACCTATGTGCACCGCCATG